>CAYFMO010000001.1:0-11779 GCA_964344225.1 uncultured Muribaculaceae bacterium
ATATTCTAGATAATCCCTTTGAGAGCTCTCTTGCCTTATCTCTCCACTTTTGTTCGTATTTCTTACCTTTTCCATCCTTACTTCGTTTGAAGCTGTCTTTTTGCACAGTGGCATCCATCCCTATTACATACAGTGGAGTGGAAATCGCCAATAGTTTCCCGTTGTGGTCAAGGATGGAGCCCCTCATCGGTTTCACTGGCTCACTAATTGTCCTCGGGGTAAAGTATTTAAGTGTAGCTTGGTCTGGTTCCCAGAAAAATTTTATTTCAATGACCTTATATATTATGAAGCCTGACAGTATCAAAAACAGAAGATAGATGACAAATAAAATCTTGCTTGTCATCTGGTCTTTATTCTTTTTTGATTTTTGTACTGCCATTCTTTTATTTTATAATTATAACTGCTGGTTTCACTGGCATTTGCACATCTGAACCTGCCTCTTTTAACATATTTTCTAAAGTTGATATTCTGTCTAAGCTCACTAGTTCACTTGTTTTTTGTGCGTGCCTAATCCTTAGTGTTTCTAGTGTTACCTTATTTTTTTCCACTTCAAGCATAGTGCTTTCAACTTTCCAACTCAACCATATACTCAACCATGCAAGAAAGAAGGTGTAAAGAATAAAAGGAAATAGCTTATGTGCTCTTACTCTTATTAGAAAATCACCGCGTGCTATGGATAGGAATATGTTTTTTATGACTACAACAATTTTTTTTGCATTCATTTTTTACCTCCTTTTTCCCCTTCAAGAGGTTTTTCAGCTATCCTTAACTTAGCACTTCTAGCCCTTGTGTTAGTAGCAATTTCTGCCTCTACAGGAATTATAGGCTTCCTGTTCACAGCCCTAAGTGGTGCACTAATATTCCCATAGAAATCCTTTATTACCTTACCATCAACATTCCCAGTCTTAATAAAATTCTTAACCATTCTATCTTCTAACGAGTGGTAAGTAATAACTACTAATTTTCCGCCTGGTTTTAGAGAGGCAGTAGCGCCGCTTAAAAACTTCTCCAAGGACCTCATTTCTTGATTTACCTCAATTCTTAGGGCTTGGTATAACTTTGCTAAGAATTTATGTTCAGCAAATTTTGGTAAAGCAGTTTCTATTGCCTTGCTTAAATCAGTAGTTGTCTCAATCTTAGCCCTGTCTCTTGCGTGACAAATTAGTTGAGCAATCCTCCTGCTCTTATCCACCTCACCATAGATTCTTAGTATTCTTTCTAAGTCGGCTTCTTTATATGTGTTGATTACGTCGGCAGCAGTTAATCCTGCCTTTGTATTCATTCTCATATCCAAAGGAGCATCAAAACGGAAAGAAAATCCTCTTTCTGCTGTATCAAACTGATGAGATGAGACTCCTAAGTCTGCCAAAACTCCGTCAATTCCATCTTTGTATCCCTGATAAAGAACGTGATTATGGATAAACCTAAAATCACTTCTAATTAGGGTTAGACGAGGGTCATCTAGTTTGTTTTCTAATGCGTCTTCATCACGGTCGAACGCAAGCACACTGCCGTTTTTTGATAAGCGTGAAAGAATTTCAGCAGTGTGCCCGCCTCCGCCGTATGTAGCATCAGCGTAGACCCCATTTTTAGGACCTACTAACGCAGTAACACTTTCGTCTAATAATACAGATGTATGATATGTTGACATTTTCCGGTTCTCCTCTATCTAAGATCAGACAGTTCACCGGCTATAGATAAAAATTCGTCGTTACTAATCACGCTGGACTCAAAATTCTCCTTAGCCCAGATTTCGATTTTATAATCGTTGCCAGAAAAAACGACTTCTTTTGTCACACCGATGAGATCTAATAACTTCTTAGGTATTGTTATTCTACCTAGCTTTGGATCAGGCTCTACCATTGCACAATTATGCATATAGGCCCTCCAAAATTTAGCGTGACGTTCGTTGAAGCTCGGGTTGAGTTTTTCCCTCAATTTTTCCGACTGGCGATTCCACTCTTCAAGAGTGAACATTTCAAGACAATTACTAAAGTTTTCCTTTCGGACAACCATGGTTTTGTCGCTATCAGCAGGTATAAGGCCCTTAAAGGCGGCAGGGAAAATGAGCCTTCCCTTGTCGTCTACCTTAACATTATATTCGCCAATAAACTTAACCATAATTACATTTCACGCTTATGAGTGCAAACATAATAAAAGTTTTCCATTTTCTTCCACTTTCTTACAATTTTTTACAAAAATATTTCAAATTCTTTTCAAAGGACATGTAATGGTCAGAAAAAAGGCTTTATATCTGTCAAATATTCCGTTAACAATTTTGGAGAAGTATAAAAAAAGGAGTACATTAGCGCCCGTTTTTGAAAAATGAAATTAAAAGTATAATTAAATAAAAAGTTATGTTTAAAATTTTTCATGGCTATAGTCTAGTTGAGTCTTATCACGAATGGAAAAAAGCTCATAGGGCTGACGGAAAAGAAATTTCAAGACTTATTCGCCTTGTTGTGGCTTTAGCTGTAGCTCTTACATTATGGATTCTTCCTTTTGAGAATTGGATTGATGGTATGACTATCGTTCAAAAGAGGACTATGGCAATCTTTGCCTGGGCTATTTTGATGTGGATTTTTGAGGCTGTTCCTGCTTGGACCACATCGGTTATGGTGGTTGTACTACTCTTGTTTACAACATCTAACAGTAGTCTAGTTTTCTTTAATAATGCAGCCCCAGAAGTTTTGGGTACACAAACAAGTTACAAGGATTTACTTCATTGTTTTGCGGACCCAATCATTATGCTTTTTATTGGAGGTTTTGTCCTTGCAATTGCAGCTTCTAAATCGGGGTTAGACTTATTTTTAGCTCGCGTAATGTTAAAACCTTTTGGTAATAAACCAACTATGGTTCTCCTTGGTTTCCTTTTGGTTACTGGTATATTCTCAATGTTTTTAAGTAATACTGCGACAGCAGCTATGATGCTTACCTTCTTAGGACCAGTTCTTAAGGCACTTCCATCAGACGGAAAAGGTAAGATAGCTCTTGCATTAGCTATTCCAATTGCAGCAAACGTAGGTGGTATTGGAACTCCAATTGGAACACCTCCGAATGCTATTGCTCTAAAATATATGGCAGAGCAAGGAATATCAGTAGGTTTTGGTCAATGGATGGCATTTATGGTACCGTTTGCACTTGTTATGCTTTTCATTGCTTGGGTAATGTTATCTAAATTATTCCCATTCAAGGCTAAAACAATTGAACTAAATATAGAAGGAGATCTTAAAAAAGACTGGAGGTCAATTGTAGTTTATATTACATTTGCAGTTACAGTACTTCTTTGGATACTAGATAAGGCAACAGGCGTAAATGCAAACGTAGTTGCAATGCTTCCAGTGGGTGTTTTTGCAATTATCGGTGTACTTACAAAACGTGACCTTGAGGAAATTAGTTGGTCTGTTCTTTGGATGGTTGCGGGAGGTTTTGCTCTTGGTGTTGGTCTTCAACAAACAGGTTTAGCTCAAACACTTATAGACGTAATTCCATTTGGCTCGTGGCCAGCAGTAATAATGATTGTAGGCTCTGGTCTAATATGCTACGTAATGGCAAACTTTATTTCACACACAGCAACAGCATCTCTATTGGTTCCTATACTTGCTGCAGTAGGTGGTAGTGCAAGCGTTGCAGGTAACCTTGCTCCTCTTGGTGGAGTAACAACATTGCTTATTGGTGTGGCTATTGGTTCATCACTTGGTATGGTTCTCCCAATTTCGACACCACCAAATGCAATAGCAATGTCTACTGGTATGATTCAGCAAAAAGATATGGTTAAGACAGGTCTTATTATAGGCGCTATTGGTCTAATCCTTGGTTATGGAATTTTAATCGCCCTAGGCTATCTAGGAGTATTCTCTTAAGAAAGTCTTTAAGAAAATATTCATATAATTGAGCGACTAAAAGTAATTTTGGTCGCTCGGTTTTTTAATTTTGTTTTTTATAGGTGAGGGCAGCGAGGACATTGAAGATGATGGCAAAAGAGGCAAGGGCTACATAATTCTGCCAAAGGTCAATGAAGGTTGAACCTTTTAGATATATAGAACGCAATATTTCCACGAAGTAAGTAGGCGGTAAGAATACAGTTATAATCTGTGCCCAACCTGGCATAGAATCAATTGGAGTTAGCAAGCCACTCATCAAGATAAATATCATAACGAAGAAGAACATTGCAAACATAGTTTGTTGCAAGGTGTGAGAGAAGTTTGCTATTGTAAGACTAAGGCCAGAAATGGTTAGTATGAATAGGGCTGTTCCCAAATATATAAGGCCAATCGAACCAGCAGGCTTTAGTCCATATACAAGATAGGTCACTGTCATGGCTATGGCAAGCACGAATAGACCAATTATCCAATAAGGTACTAGCTTAGATAGAGTAAAGGTTGTACGGCTAACAGGTGTAACATTAATCTGCTCAATGGTACCAAGCTCTTTTTCGTTTACTATACTTAATGCTGGTATGAAGCTTGCAACAAGTATGAAAAGAATAATCATCAATGCTGGTATCATATAGTGCTTATAGTTTAATGTAGGGTTGAATCGGTTTTGTACAACAATAATCTCCGATATCTTGTAAGGATTTATATCCTTTTCCAATTCAGAAAGTGCACTGGCAATTGTTTGTACGATGTACTGTGAGCCTAGGGAAGCCTTTGTGGCATTTACAGCATTCGCAGTAATGTTGATGTTTTCTGGAGTGGATACAGCTAGATCTCGCTCAAAATTCTTAGGTATTTGTACAATAACATCGATTTCCCCTTCTTCTAGGCGCCTTATTGCCATATCGTATTCAGATGTAGAACAAACTAAAGAAAGTGCATCAGAAGCATTAATATGGGCAATTATACGTTTAGATGTACTCGAACGGTCCAGATCAACTACAGCAACATTCACATTTTTTACTTCCATAGTCATTACCCAAGGCATAACAAGCATAATGACTATAGGGAAAAAGACTATTAGATTAAACATAAATGGGTTACGTCTAATCTGGATAAACTCCTTTTGTATTAAGACGAAAAATGTTCTCATAGCTATTCGAGTTTATCGTTAAACTTAAAGAGTGATGCAACTGTTAGGAATATAGTCATTCCTATTAGGATTGCGCATTCCTTCCAAACTGCCATCAAAGGTACTCCCTGTATCATTAGTTTACGACTTGCTTCTGTGTACCAGCGCGCAGGTACAACGTTTGAAATAACCTGGAAGATTTTTGGTAAGTTTTCAATTGGGAAAAGCAACCCAGATAGCATTAAAATAGGCAACATCATTACCATTGCAGAAAAGAGCAAGGCCGCAACTTGAGTTTTTACAAGTGTTGAAACCAAAAGTCCAAGCGCCAAGGATAATACAAGATAAATTAATGAAAGTACTAAAATTCCTCCCACCCCTCCCGAGAAAGGAACGCCAAGTAAGAAACGAGCAAGCAATAAAATTAGAGCGAGTACAACGAAAGAAATGAAGAGATATGGGATGAGTTTTGCAATGAAAATTCTTGCTGGTTTGACTGGAGAAACTAGCAAGACTTCCATTGTTCCCATTTCTTTTTCTCTAACAATCGAAACCGAAGTCATCATAGCACATACAAGTATGAATATGAACCCCATTAGTCCAGGCACAAAATTATATGCACTTTTCATCTGTGGGTTAAAAAGCATTCGGATTTCAAACATTGATTGCTCCGAGGCGTTACCCAGTAATACAGATTGTAAATATGTTGATGCTGCACCTGCTGTATTTACATTGGATGCATCGAGAATTAATTGTATTGCAGGAGCTGAAGGTACTCCAGATTTAATAAGTGAAACTCTACGGTCATAGTCTGAATCAAAAACAACTACAGCTCCCACCTCGCCAGAACGCAGTTTCTGGTCTATATCCTTTTGGTTAATATAACCTTTAAATGTAAAATAATCGTTGGCACTAAGGCGATTTACTGCTTCTTTAACACTACTTATTCTATTAGGAGCGACTACAGCAACATTCACATTATTAACTTCAGTAGATATAGCAAAGCCAAACAATACCATCAACACAATAGGTATCATTATGACAATGAGCATTGTACGCTTATCACGTAAGATGTGAAGCGACTCCTTGTTTACGAATGCTAGAAAGTTGTTCTTCATATTCTTACTCCTCTCTTTGAGCCCCGCGTGCCAGTTTACGGAAAACCTCATCCATAGACTTAGCGGAAAATTTTTCCTTAAGACGATTTGGTGTGTCAAGTGCACGTACTTCACCATCTACCATTATAGATACCCTAGTACAGTATTCTGCCTCATCCATATAGTGAGTAGTTACAAATATTGTAGTTCCATTGGTAGCTGCTTCATAAATTAACTCCCAAAACTGACGACGAGTAATAGGGTCAACACCACCTGTAGGTTCATCCAGAAAAACCAACTTTGGTTTATGTATAGTTGCAATAGCAAACGAAAGTTTTTGTTTCCATCCCAGCGGTAATAACCCTACTAAAGTATTACGTTCAGAAGAGAAATTTAGTTTTTTAAGAATTGCAGTAGTACGTTCTTCCGTTTCACGTTTTGAAAGTCCATATATGCCTGCAAAAAGATTAATGTTCTCTGCTACAGTAAGATCATTGTAAAGGGAAAACCTTTGACTCATATAGCCAATATGTTGCTTAATTTCTTCACCTTGAGTCATAACATCGAAGCCCACTACCGTACCACTACCTGCAGTCGGATAGCTCAAGCCACATAACATACGCATTGCAGTAGTTTTTCCCGCACCATTAGCACCCAAGAAGCCAAAGATTTCACCTCTGTGAACATCAAATGAAATTCTATCCACAGCAGTAAAGTCTCCAAACTTTTTGGTTAACTCTTGTACTGAAATTACTACATCACTCATTGTATTATATTTTCAGCCTTTTCTTGGCTTGGTTTCATTAGCTTTATAAAAACATCTTCAATTGTTGGCGCAGTAGGCTCTAAATGTAAGCCTGTCAAATCTATGAGTTCATCTTTAAAATACTCTATATCGAAATTTTTATTAGTTATGAGATGATGGGCTTGACCAAAGGGGTAACAATCCAAAACATCTTTCGCCGCACGTGCTTTACTAAGAAGTTCGTACATATTATCGGCAGTAATATCGTATACGTTTAAGTCAAAGCTATTGATTATTCCTTGAGGTGTGTCTATGCCTAAAATACGTCCTTCATTATAAAGTGCTATCCTATCACATCTCAATGCCTCATCCATATAAGGAGTTGATACTAGAATAGTTATATTTTGTTTTTTAAGTTCTGATAACATATCCCAAAACTCACTACGAGAAACGGCATCTACACCAGTTGTTGGCTCATCTAGAAATAGTACGCTTGGACTATGAATTAGAGCGCAAGAAAGAGCAAGTTTCTGCTTCATTCCACCAGAAAGGTTACCAGCTCGTCGCGTTTTAAAGGGTTCTATTTGGCTGTAAATCGGAGCAATAAGCTCATATGAGTCTTCTATTCTAACACCAAATAATGCAGCAAAAAAACTAAGATTTTCTTCTACACTCAAGTCTTGATAAAGGGAAAATCGGCCTGGCATATAGCCCACACGTGAACGTATTTTCCTATAGTCATTAACTATATCTAAACCATCTACTGTTGCACTGCCTTCATCTGGTTTTAATAGGGTAGTAAGCAGTCGAAAAAGCGTAGTCTTACCAGCGCCGTCTGGACCAATGAGTCCAAATAGCTCACCACGCTCTACAGAAAAAGAAACAGAATCTAGAGCCTTAACCTTTTTAAAACTTTTTGAAAGATTATTTACCTCTATGGCACCCATAACTTATAGCTTTACCTCTCCTGCTAAACCAATTTTTAAACGACCATCATTTTTTACTGTAATCTTTACTGCATAAACTAAGTTTGCACGTGAGTTTTTAGTTTGAATTGTCTTTGGAGTAAATTCGCTTTCTGAAGAAATCCAACTAATCTGTCCCTCGTACTCGTAACGTTCATCGCCACCAAAGTCTGCAATTACTGTTAGTTTGTCGCCTAACTTTAAATTAGCCAATTGTTCAGAAGTGAAATAAGCACGTAGGTATATATTGTCAAGATCTGCTATCTTTAACAATGGTTTACCTGCTGATGCAAGTTCGCCAGCTTGGGCGTATTTCACAAGCACAGTACCACTAATAGGAGATACAATTCGGCACTTTGAAATATGGTCATCTAGCAACGCAATTTGTGCCTCTAAAGCAGCTGCATTACCATTTATGGTTGCAGTGTTTTTATCCAGAGTTGATAGAGTTGCGGTTAACTGGCTTTCTAGAATGCGTATATGAGCATCTAAGTCATCCCTTTGTTTTCTTGTTGCAGCACCATCGCGGAGCATATTTTCTACTCTCTTGAGTTCGCTTTTTTGGGTGGCAATTTGCTCACGAAGTGCAGAAACTTGAGTTTGTACATCAGGACGACTGCTAAGTAAAGCAGATTGTTGAGCTATGAGTTGCTTACGTTGTAAGTGTAGTTGTACACTATCAATTTCTCCAAGTTGCTCGCCAGCTTCAATTTTTTCTCCTTCTTGAACATCAAAATTAAGTATACGCCCTACTGCCTCAGAAGATAGGACAACTTCAGTAGCTTCAAATGTTCCCTGTGCATCCCAATCTCCATTTGTACTACACGAGATTGCAAGTAATGCAATTAAAATATATGTAATGCGTCTCATATTCTATTGATTTAATATTGTTTTAAGTCTATATGTTGCTTGTAATAATTCTATTTCATGTGTACTACGATTAAGCATTGCAGTTGTTTCATCTGCGATTTTACTCAACAATTCTGTAGCGTCTATAACACCATTTTCAAGTTGAGATTCTGCCGCTACACGTATAGAACGGCGAAGCTCTACAATTCTCTCATCATCTTCCAAAGCTTTACGTAATCGAATTATTTCTCCATCATCTTGTGTGCTTTGTATCTGGGTGTTAAAAAGAAATATATCCCTTTGAATTCCGAGTTGTTTTTCGATTACATTTAGTTTATTAAGATTGTTTTTTCTTGTATATAAAGCACCGATATTCCAGGCCATACGTACTCCTACAATACCATTTGGTGTCCAGTCATCTGATGTCATACTTTTAAACATATCAAAACCAGGATAGCCATAGTAAAATTGTGCAAAAAGTCCAAAACGTGGTGACAGGGCGGAATTTATGAGCTTTCTTTGGGCGGCTAATTTGTTTTCTTGAGCATCAAATAGAGCTAATTCCGGACGAGCAGAGTAGCGACTAGCTACACTAACCATTGCAGGCTTTTCTAGTTTGTCAGTTGTAAGATTTTGACCAATAAAAATTTCTAACATACGGCGATAACTTGCTCGTGAAGAAATTATTTGTCTCAATGTTTGGCGAGCTGTCAATAACTCTGCCTCTAAAGCATCCACGTCTGATTGCATAGCAACACCATTCTTTAAAAAAGCACGCATACGGGAGAGGTTACTTTCTAATATGCTCATTTGTGCTTCAGTTTGAGCTACGCGTTCATCCAGTAGCAAAATCCCGAAGTAAAGATTGTCAACCCTTGACTGCAAATCATATAATGACATATTCACTCGACTTTCTTGCTCTGCAGCCTCCGCTTTAGCAATAGCTCTTTCTGCTTTAGATTGACCACCATCCCAAATGTTTTGTGAAATATCAATTCCAACTTTGTATTGGTCTTTTCTAAGCCCAGTCATATCAACATTATTAGCTGCAAACACAGCATCAAATGCATCAGGAAAAGTAGGCGTATCAGATTGGTATGTTGCTTGCCCTGATATAACAATCTGTGGGATCCAGGCACGCGCGGCATTTGAAAGATTGTACTGTTCAGTAAGCTTAATTAGGTTATATTGTCTTATTTCAGGGTAATGTTCTTTAGCAAGACGACGACATTCTTCAAGCGATTGAGCTTGGAGACTCATTGCCAATAGAATGGATAGCAAGAATATTGTTAGTCGTTTCATATATTAGTATTTAATGCATTTCAATTAACAAATAAAGTTAATCTAATAATTCTAGATTGACAAAATATAGTATCTGGTTTTTGAAAAAATAATTTTACACAACCATAATTCTTTGTTAATTGACTAATTTGACTAACTTTACGTGCATTATTATAAACTAAAACTAAAATTTATGCCCACTTTTAAACTATTAGATCAAGAATTGAGTCTTAAACGCATTCTTGGTTTTACCCTTATTAGTGCACTTGCTTTATTTTTGGCTCTAGTACCTGGATCTTTTTATGGAGTTGATCCACTTACTTCAGAGCCAATTTTTACGGTAACACAACAAAGAGTAATTGCAATTTTCGTCTTTACAGCGCTGATGTGGATTTTTGAGCTCATACCAATTTGGGCTACGTCAGTTCTTTCTATTGTTATTATCCTTCTTACTACTTCTAACAAAGGCTTAGGCTTTTTGGTGTCAGGAGAGGGTGTCGGAGCCCTTACTAATTATAGGGATATAATGGCATCATTTGCTGACCCTGTAATTATGCTATTCTTAGGCGGTTTTATATTAGCATTTGCTGCTTCCAAAGTAGGTTTGGATGTTCAACTTGCTAGGGTTATGCTTAAACCTTTTGGGAAAAAGCCAAAAGTTGTGCTTTTGGGAATGCTACTCATTGTTGGAATCTTCTCTATGTTTATGAGCAACACAGCTACTGCAGCTATGATGTTGACATTCTTAGCTCCAGTACTTGCGACCTTGCCAAAAGATGGTGGTGGAAGAATTTCATTTGCTTTAGCGATTCCAATAGCTGCAAACCTTGGAGGTATGGGTACCCCTATTGGTACACCGCCGAATGCAATTGCTCTAGGTGCTTTACAATCGGCAGGTTATGATATTACTTTTGCTAGTTGGATGGTTAGGATGGTACCTTATGTTCTCTGTATGATGGTTTTTGCATGGTTTATTCTAACAAGGCTTTATCCATTTAAGACAGATTCAATAGAAATTAAAATTGAAGGAGGAGAAAATAAAGCTACACGCTTACAAAAATCTATAGTTGCTATAACTTTTATCTTAACTATTACATTGTGGATAGGAGAGAGTATTTTTAAAATTAATTCTAATGTTGTAGCAATGATACCTTTTGCAATATTCGCTACAACAGGTATTCTTAAAGCGAAAGAACTAGAAGAAATAAATTGGTCAGTTCTATGGTTGGTAGCTGGAGGATTCGCCCTTGGTACAGCCTTGAATCAAACAGGTCTTGCTAGCCAGCTTATTAATGCAATTCCTTTTGGAGAGTGGAATGCTATGGTTGTAATGTTGGTGGGAGGCTTTTGCAGTTACTTCTTATCTAATTTTATTTCAAACTCCGCAGCTGCAAACCTTGTTGTTCCAATCCTTATTGTTGTGGGACAGGTTTTCGTTGGCAGACCAGAATTTGAAGCAATAGGTGGTTTACCTACAATGATATATGGAGTTGCAATATCAGCTTCTGTTGCTATGTGTCTTCCTGTAAGTACTCCGCCTAATGCTATGGCTCACTCTACTGGTATGGTAACCACTAAACAAATGGCAACAGTTGGTATTATTATCGGTGTTGTTGGTTTTGTTTTAGGTTATGGACTATTAACCTTTGTGCGCTTCTAAGCACTTAGCAAAATTACCTTTTGGGTAAAGTTACATTAAAGTGCTCATTAGGAATATGTTGAGAAAGAGCAATATCTACCATCTTGGCTACAATGTCAGGGTGGTAGTTTGCTATATTATGGTCCTCATAAATATCTTGTGATAAATCATAGAGTTCAGGTACTCCCTTCTT
>CAYFMO010000001.1:11879-41281 GCA_964344225.1 uncultured Muribaculaceae bacterium
TACGTCTACTTCGGCAGTTATTACATAAAGTATATTTCTAGTCAGTTCAACAAGTATAGTGAGTTTTCTCAAAAAATATCTGCATCTTTGCATTTCTAACAATAATAGAATGATAGCATACCCTATTTCTTTAACTAGAGATTTTAACATAGATGAAGTCCTTTCGAAATGGGATAAATATGAATTTGAGGTTACCCATATAGAGAATAAGGAGGAGGACTGGGAATCGTGGTTGGTTTTTAGAAAGAAAATATCAACCACTCCCTTTGTTTTAGTTTGTGACTATGAGTCGCAGCAGTTTACTCTATATATGGAAGAGCTAGCTGCTTATAAAGACTATGAATTCTTCCCTTTGTTCTGCAAAGAAGTAGCTATCTTTTTGGGTCATGATACTAAGGAATTTGATGAAGTAGAAAAAAGTATGGATGAATATGTAATCCAGGAGATGATAGGAGAAGAGGTGGCATATTTAAAAGTCTTATTATCAGCTGGATACAGGTATTATTTCTCTTTTGGACCAAGTGCAGATTTTTATGTTGATGCAAAGTTTTTAGAGAAGTTCGCAGTTTCCATTTATTCATCAACACCAAGAATATATGGATATATTCAATATGCTTTGAAGAACTCATTACTTCCTTCTGATTATAATGATAGTGAGGACTTACCTGATATTGAGTTAGATGTACCACAACATATTCCAATTGGAAAAGTAAAATCTTGGCAATTGGACGGTAGTGAAACCTGGGAAACATACTCAAAAGAGGATGTGGATATGTTATTGAATATAGAGCAAAAAACAATGATGTCAGGAGCCCATGTAACTGAAGCAGTTGTTCTAAATGATATCGGAACGATTTATCAAGAAGGTATAGGTGTCCAAAAGAATGCAGCTAGGGCCGCATTTTGGTTTGATCAAGCTATTAAGGCCGGGGATACGGTCTATGCTCCGAGTAATTTAGGTGATATTTATCGCAAAGGCGGACCAGGATTAGAAAAATCTCTTTCTAAAGCGTTTGAATCTTATTCAAGGGGTACTGATCCATATGCACATTATAGAATAGGTCAAGCTTGGGAGCAGGGTTGGAGTGAGAATATAGATTATGTTGAAGCTTATAAATGGTATACTTACGCAGCAGCCGAGGGTCATCATTTAGCTCTTAAAAAATTAAAATCAAAAGGAACTTTAGATAATTAAAATAAACCGTGTATTCTAGATTAACCACGTAAAAAACAGGAAAATGAAAAATCAAGTATCAATTTCGTATATGTTATTAGGAATTGCCTTCTGTGTATGCCTTATAACATCTAACTTTTTAGAAACAAAAGTGATTTCTCTCGGCCCTATTTCGGGGACAGGAGGTTTACTCATCTTCCCGCTGTCATATATTATAAATGACTGTATATCAGAGGTTTGGGGCTTTCGGAAAGCTAAGTTTATCATTTGGGTAGGCTTTTTAATGAATTTCATTGTAATGCTATTTGCAAAATTAGCAGTGATTTTACCAGCTCCAGATTTTTGGGAGGGAGCTGAAGCCTTTAATTTTATTTTTGGACTTGCCCCACGTATTGCTTTTGCTAGTTTAGTTGCCTTCCTTGTAGGGTCTTTTTTGAATGCTATGGTTATGAGTAAGATGAAGGTCCTCACCTCGGGTAAGCATTTTTCTTTGCGAGCAATACTGTCTACTTTAGCTGGAGAAAGTGCAGATTCATTAGTCTTCTTTCCTCTTGCTTTCGGTGGACTTATGCCAATTAAGGAGCTTCTGGGGCTAATGGCAGTTCAAGTCATTTTAAAAACAGTCTATGAGATTTTAATTTTGCCTATAACCATAAGCTTGGTTAAGTATATTAAGAAGAAAGAGAAGATAGATGTATATGATACAGATGTTTCGTACAATATATTTAAGTGGAAGAATTAGAAATATCTAGAAAAATATGTAAATTTGTTAGATAAGTTTAATTAAATATGAGATTAGTAATACAAAGAGTTTCAGAAGCTTCTGTGGCTGTGGATGGGCAGGTTATTTCAAATATAGGTCCTGGCCTATTGGTATTAGTTGGAGTTGAAAACGGAGATACAGAAGATGACGCGAAATGGTTAGCAGCAAAAACTTCTGCATTGAGGATTTTTAATGATTCTCAAGGTGTTATGAATCTTAGCGTGGTTGATGTAGGGGGGAGTATCTTAGCTGTGTCTCAATTTACCCTTACAGCTTCTACTAAAAAAGGCAATCGCCCTTCATACATTAGAGCTGCCGGCCATGAACTTGCGGTGCCTTTGTATGAAAAATACTGTGATCTAGTTGCAGAGAATACTGGAAAGCCAGTGGGTAGGGGAGTATTTGGGGCAGATATGAAGGTGGCCCTTGTAAACGATGGCCCAGTAACCATTGTAATTGACTCTAAATTAAAGGAATAAGTTTTGAAAATGACCATATAAATATAATAACATGAATCATAAACAAATTGTAGAAAAGTTTGCAATTACTGGTAAAGTAGATCAGGTTAAACCTTTAGGTCCTGGGTTTATTAATGATACATATATCGTAACGACAAAAGGAGGACCTCGCTATATTTTTCAAAGGAAAAATCATAATGTGTTTCCAGATGTGCCAGCTATGATGAATAATATTCTTATGATTACTGAGCACATTAAAGCAAAAGTAAGTGCACAAGGTGGAGATCCTGATAGGGAAGTGTTAACTGTTGTCAAAAGGAATCCTTCGACTTTAAGTGCAGAGGAAATAGGTTTACCTTACAATGATCTATATTATCGTGATGTGGATGGAAATCACTGGACAATGACGCTTTTCATTGAAGGTTCTATAACCTATGAGACAGCGAATACACCAGAATTAGCATATAAAGGTGGTCAGGGTATAGGTCGTTTTCAAGCCCAATTATCAGATTTTACTACTCCTCTTAGTGAGACTATTAAGGGCTTCCATAACATTCGTTGGAGATTCAAACAATGGGATGAAACACTAGCAAAAGATGCAGCAGGTAGGGTTAAAGACCTAGCAGAGGAGATTTCTTGGATTGAATCTCGTAGGGAAGAAATGCTTAAATTCTGGTCTTTGGTTGAAAATGGAACTATTCCAACTCGAGTAACCCATAATGACACAAAAATTAGTAATATTCTTTTTGATGATAAAGGAGAAGTTCTTTGTGTTATTGATTTGGATACCTGTATGAGTAGTACTTCCTTAAATGATTTTGGTGATGCGATTCGTTCTTATACAAACACTGGTGCAGAAGATGATAGAGATCTAACTAAGGTCTCAATGTCTTTAGAAATGTTTAAGGCCTATGCTGCAGGATACTTATCAGAAAGAAAATCAAGCCTTGTTCAAAGTGAATTAGATTGGTTAGCTTTTTCTGCAAAGTATATCACATATGAACAGGTTCTTCGTTTCTTGATGGATTATATTGATGGAGATTTATACTATAAGATAAATAGTCCAGATCATAATCTCGTTCGTACTAGAGCTCAATACAAGCTTCTACAAAGTATGGAAGAACAGTATGAGGAGATGAAAGATATTATTAAATCACTTTAATTTATTTATGCTATTTAGCCTGAAAAATTCTGATTATATGAAAAAAATGAATTTGCCAGTAATAGAGGAATTATCTATTGAAAGTTTACAAGAAATTGAAAAGGCTTTAACTAAAAGTGGCCAGCATTTTTCAATTGATACGATAAATTGGGAAGAATATCCGCATTTACCTAAAGTTGATGCCCATATAGCTAGGAGTGATTCTCATTTAGTTGTAATGTATAATGTTGAAGGTCCGAATCTTAGGGCTAAAGCTATGGAGGATAATGGCCCAGTTTGGGAAGATAGTTGTTGTGAGTTTTTTGTATCTCATCCTAGCGACGGTACTTACTATAATTTTGAACTTAATTGTGTTGGTACTTTACTAGTTGCAAAAAGAACTGGTAGACACGATGCAAAACATTGGAATAAGGAGGATTTAGATAAGGTTTTGAGGTATAGTTCATTAGAGAGAAAAGAGTATGATATTACTGGAAAAGTAGAGACCTGGACTGTTGCTATGTGCATACCTTTGAACTTAATAGGACTTGATACAGATGATTTGCCTAAGGAGTTAAGGGCAAATTTTTATAAATGTGGCGATAAAACAGCAGATGTTCATTTTGTTTCTTGGGCTCCTATTGACCTCCCTTCTCCAAACTTTCACTGTCCTCAGTTTTTTGGTAAGTTAATTTTAGAATAGTTGAATATGAATAATCATATAGTTATAATGGCTGGAGGCATAGGTAGTCGTTTATGGCCACTTAGTACTCCTGAGTTTCCAAAACAATTTATAGATGTATTAGGTATAGGAAAATCTCTTTTACAGTTAACGGTAGAAAGGTTTTTGCCCATTTGTCCGATAGAGCACTTTTGGGTTGTTACTTCAGGGGAATATGTGGATATTGTGCGTACTCAGTTACCAGATTTGCCAGAAGAACATATTATTGCAGAGCCAGTAGCAAGGGGAACAGCGCCGTGTATTGCCTATGCTTCCTGGAAAATTGCTTCTAAATATCCAAGTGCTAATATAGTTGTTACTCCAGCGGATGCTCTTGTTTTGGAGAAAAAATTATTTGCTCAATTGATAAAGGAAGCCTTAGAGTTCTCTGCAAAGTCTAAATCCATTGTAACTCTTGGTATTCGCCCAACAAGGCCAGAAACAGGCTATGGCTATATTCGTACTCACGAGGCTGTGGAGGGAAAAGTTATCAAAGTAGATGCTTTTGTGGAAAAACCTAATTTAGAAAAGGCAAAAGAATATCTTCAAGAAGGTAATTACGTGTGGAATGCAGGTATATTTATTTGGAAAGCCAGTACGATTAAAGAGCAACTTGAGAAATATTCCCCACAAATTGTTGGTGTTATGGAAGAATTAGCTCCACACTTCTTTACGAGTTCAGAAGAACAACAAGCGAAAATATTATTTCCTAAATGCGACAAGATTTCTATTGACTATGCAGTAATGGAGAAGTCAAAAGACATTTATGTAATCACAGGGGATTTAGGGTGGTCGGACTTAGGAAGTTGGACATCAATACGTGATAATATAGAATCTGACACTTGTGGTAATAGTGTGGTGGGCGAGAATGTTAGCTTATATGATTGTAAAAACTGTGTAGTTCATACTGGAGACATCAAAAGAACAATAGTTGAAGGTCTAGATGGATACATTGTTGCAAGTAGGGGAGATGAGCTACTTGTTTGTAGTTTAGACTGTGAACAAGATATAAAAGACTTTCTAGAAAAAAACTAAACTTTTTGTGTAAAGATTTGGATTATTCAAACAAAAGTCATACTTTTGCAATCCCAATTCGGAAACTTAGTTTTTTTGATGCGGAAAATATGGATTGATTCGTTAGCTCAGTAGGTAGAGCACAACACTTTTAATGTTGGGGTCTTGGGTTCGAGCCCCAAACGGATCACAAAGTTCTCAGGAAGGATTGCTTCCCTAGCTCAGTTGGCAGAGCACGACACTCTTAATGTTGGGGTCCAGGGTTCGATCCCCTGGGGGAGCACATAAACCAAACAATTGATTTCAGTTGTTTGGTTTTTTTGTTTCTATATATTGAAAATAAATGCTTAAATTTGGAGTTCTAATCGGAATAATTAAAAACACATATAAATATGACACTTATTGAAAGCATTATTACGCGTGCGAAATCTAATAAACAGCGCATTGTACTTCCAGAGTCTTTGGAAGAGCGTACTTTAACAGCAGCTGATAGAGCTTTAGCCGATGGCCTAGCAGAAATTATTTTAATTGGTAAGAAAGATGAAATTTGCGCTTTGGCTAAAAAGTTAGCTCTAAAGCATATTGAAGAGGCTATTATAGTGGATCCAGAGACTTCTGAAAAAAAAGAAGAATATGCTAATCTTCTATATGAGTTAAGAAAGCACAAAGGTATGACTCCTGAGAAGGCTTCTGCATTGGTTCTTAATCCATTGTATTTTGGTTGTCTTATAATTAAGAGTGGAGATGCTGATGGTCAAATTAGTGGTGCTCTTTCTACTACTGGTGACACTCTTAGACCAGCACTTCAAATTATAAAAACCGCACCAGGCATTACTTGTGTTAGTGGTGCAATGTTAATGATAACAAATAAACCAGAATATGGCGAAAATGGTGTACTAGTAGTGGCTGACGTTGCTGTAACGCCAACTCCAGACGCAAATCAATTGTCTCAAATAGCTGTTTCAACAGCTCAAACAGCTAAATCGGTTGCTGGATTTAAAGACCCAAGGGTAGCTATGTTATCATTCTCAACTCTCGGCTCTGCAAGCCACGAGGTAGTCGATAAGGTTATTGAAGCAACTAGGCTTGCAAAAGAACTAGATCCAAGCTTAAAGATAGAAGGTGAACTCCAAGCAGATGCCGCTTTGGTCCCTTCAGTAGGCCAAAAGAAAGCACCAGGCTCGCAAATTGCTGGGAAAGCTAATGTCCTCGTATTTCCTTCACTAGAAGTTGGTAATATCGCATATAAGCTAGTTGAAAGGTTAGCAGGTGCCGACGCAGTTGGTCCAATCCTCCAAGGCATTGCTCGTCCAGTAAACGACCTCAGCCGCGGCTGCTCAGTGGACGACATCTACAAAATGATAGCCATCACCGCCTGCCAAGCGATGGACGCATAAAACAAAAAAAGCTCTGTTGAATACAGTATGACTCAACAGAGCTTTTTGTTTGATTTATAAAGCACTATTTTATAAATGCGTGGCGATATCCTTGGACCTTATCCCAGCTACCGCGAGTGAAATCGGGAATTTCAACAGGTCTATTCCCGTTCTTTATAGAAATTGCTGATAATTCTGTAAGACAACACCATTCAGCAAGGTCATAAACATCCATATCTAGTGGAAGCCCATTTCTTAAGCAGTAGATTAAGCGGTAGTCCATTATGAAGTCCATTCCGCCGTGTCCACCGACTTCTTTTGCTCTCTCTTCTAGATCTTTAGTAATAGGATGTTTGTACTCTTCCATTAAGTATTCCTTTATTTCTTTAGGAACAAAATTATGAGAATTTAGATTTTCAAAATCTACAACTTTTGATTCCTCTTCCTTTGTTTTAGATGCAATCATAGACAAATCTACCATATATCCTTCTATTGGATATTTGTTAGCAAATCCTTTCGTACCAGTTAGTTGATATTTCCTATCATAAGGTCTTGGTGTTACGACATTGTGTTCAATTAAAATAGTTTTTCCCTTAGCAGTGCTAATAAGAGTTGATGTATGATCTCCATTTTGATACACTTCACCTTCTGCAAGAGGGCCATGATATTTTTCCCAAGCTTTAGGACCATTGACAGCTTTTGTATCCATTGAAACTAAATGTGTAAGCCTATCACCCCTATGAATATTTAGTACTTGGCATACAGGTCCGATACCGTGAGTTGGGTAAACATCACCTCTATGGTCTTTATTATATTTAATTCTCCAGCTATCCCAGTACTCTCCCCAGAACTCGTCCAAATTATGTATATATGCGCCTTGGGCGTGGAGCACTTCTCCAAATAGGCCTTTTTGAGCCATATTCAAACTAGTAAGTTCAAAAAAGTCATAAACGCAATTCTCTAACTGTATACAATGCTTTCTTGTCCTTTCGGAAGTATTAATCAAATCCCAAATTTCTTGCATATTCATTGCAGCAGGTACTTCAATGGCTACGTGTTTACCATTGTCCATTGCATAAACCCCCATCATCGCATGAGTTTTCCAATCAGTCGCTATATATATAAGGTCAATATCATCACGTTCACAAACTTTTTTCCAAGCTTCAGAATCTCCGAAATACTCATCAGCCATAGGTCTTCCACATCTTTCCAAGTAATTCTGGGCTTTCTTCACACCCTCTTCATTAAGATCGCATAGAGCGACTATTTTAGTTCCCTCAATTTGTGCCATCCTATATACAGCTCCTGGCCCCCTCATCCCAAGACCAATAAAACCAATTCTAACTGTGTCTAATGGTGGAGCAGCATATTCCAACATATCTTCTTGACCAGAAGGTCTGTTGGGTGTTTGTGTCGTAATCAATCCATTATTTGAACATGAACTGAAAGATATTGTCACTACTAAAAGTAGAGTTGTAAAAAAATACTTAATCATAATATATTTTATTGTTTGTTTTTACCAATTAGTTGGTAGTATAACTCGCGAACAAGAACTACTGGGGAAGTACCGACTATAATTATAAGCCAGGTTTGCCATGAGAGTGGTTCGGTGCGGAATACATCACCACCAAATTGTACAATAGCCATAGTTAAAATTAGGACCATTATTAGTATACCTGCGAATTTAGGGTTTTGGTTGAGTCCTTCAACTAAGGATTTGTTTTTACCTATTACACGGGCATTATACATATTCCACCAGTTAATCAATATGTAAGTAGCAAAGAAGATGGTTGGATTCATCCATTCGAAGAAGCTGTTAAGGAAAGGAATATGCAAAGCTTGAATTTTTTCTGGATTACCCATACCCCAGAGTATAAATGTACATATTAGCCATACGAAACCACCGAACCCAAAGATTGCTTGACTTAATGATTTATCAAGTATAAATTCTTCTCTATCGCGAGGCTTATCAAGTAGAACTTTTTCATCAGCAGGTTCTGATACTAATGCAATAGCGGCAAATGCGTCCATTACAAGATTAATCCAGAGGAATTGAATTACAGTAAAAGGCATTTCTACACCTACAAGTGGACCAAACAAAGCAATTAAACAAGCTGAAACATTGATAGACAACTGAAGGTATAGGAAGTTTTTAATATTCTTAAATATTGAGCGTCCCCATTTAATACCAGTAACAATTGAAGGGAAGGCATCATCGAGAAGAACGATATCTGCCGCCTCTTTAGCTACAGAAGTACCAGAACCCATAGCAATACCAACGTCTGCGTGGTTTAAAGAAGGAGAGTCATTAACTCCATCACCAGTCATAGCGCAGACATACCTTCTATCCTGTGTCCAATTAAGAATAGTTAGTTTGTCTTCAGGAGTACATCTAGCGATGACATTAGGAAAATCTCTATCTTGTTGTGGCTTCTCCACAGCTTTCATAAAGTCTTTTGCTTCAATAGCCCAGATATTTTGGAAACCAGCCTGGCGAGCAATCTCAGTGCCTGTTTTTAGATTATCACCAGTCATCATTACGACATCAACACCAGCAATATAACACTTCTTTACAGCCATAGGTACATCAAGACGTATAGGGTCCTCTATAAACCATGTTCCTATATATTCTGCAGTATCAATGCTTTCTCCATTTTCAAGTTTGGACTTAATCTCACCATAATTACTCTTACCTAGGATTGCTGCTGCAATAGCGCGTCTTCCACGACCTTGTTGCTCTGAAACCTTCTTTAAATATTCAGAATAATTGATGATTTTAGCAATTACTTCTGGCGCCCCTTTAATAACGATGAATTCTTCCTTGGAGTCGTTATTGCGGATATGACTTACCATGTATTTGTACTTACTAGAAAAAGGAATACTATTTAAAACTTCAAATTTAGAACGAAGTTTTTCACTTTTTTCTTTTCCTATTGATTTTAAAATGGCTCCTTCTGTTGGATTGCCAAGTACTTGATTTCCGCTTGACCAGTTTGCTGTCGAATTTAATGCACCAATGAGTTCGAACTCTTCAACTTTTTCAGGTAGTACATCCATCTCAACTACTGTCATCATATTTTGAGTCAAGGTCCCCGTTTTATCTGTGAAAATTACGTTAACAGCACCTATAGTCTCACTTGCGTGCATTTTTTTCACTAAGTTGTTCTCCTTTGCCATAGTCTTCATTGAAGCAGCTAAGGAAAGAGTAACTGAAAGAGGAAGACCTTCAGGAACAGCAACTATGATAATCACTACAGCTCCCATTAGGAACTGAATTTCCTTCATTAAAGTATCTATGGTCCAAGTAAATTGATAGTCTCCAAAAGCAAAGTCCCAATGCATAAGGTTTAAGATTATGAACATTAAACCTGCAATGGTAAAGGCAGCAATTGTGATTTTTTTAGCCAGCTCTTCGAGCTTTTCTTCAAGTGGAGTTTTCTTGTTTGTTTCTTCAGATGCACTTCTAGTTGTCTTTCCTATTTCAGTATCATCCCCAACTTTTACAACAACGCCTTCTCCAGTACCTTGCTCAATGACAGTACCTCTAAGAAGCAAGTTTGGAGCAAATCCAGAGCCTGTATATGGTTGAGTTAGCGGTTCTTTTGTTACAGAAACTGACTCTCCTGTCATAGCTGCTTCAGAAACCTTCATTTCAGTTGCCTGATATAGCTCAATATCAGCAGGAATTTCTTCTCCAGCAGAAAGAATGGCAATGTCCCCGACGACCATTTCGTCTTTAGGAATTTCAATTACAACTCCACCGCGACGTACCTTTACAGGTTCGTAATCCCGATCAGACTTCATTGCATCAAACTTCTTCTTTGCATCCCATTCTTGCCAGAACCCAACTCCAGTAGAAATCAAAATGGCAATAATGATACCTATGGACTCAATAAAGTCACCGTGTATAAAACCAGATATTAGTGAAATACCAGTTGCAACTAATAAAATAATGATAATGGGGTCTTTAAATTTTTCTAGATAAAGTTTCCACCAAGGTGTTTCTTTGGGAGGAGTTATAAGGTTTCTACCGTGTTCCTCTCTGCTTTTAAGCACTTCCGCTTCCGATAGACCTTGATAATTTGAATTTATTTTCATTTATATGATTTTCGTATTTATAAAAAACACACTATTTTTTTGCGTTTGCTGCATTATAGCAATGACGGCAAAGTGGCTCATAAATATCCTTTTCTCCTAGGACCACAAGTTGCTCACTACTAGACAATCTATGGGAGTGATTTGCTGGGCTACCGCATTTTACACAGATAGCATGCACTTTTTGTACATCCTCAGCAACTGCCATAAGATTAGGCATTGGGCCGAAAGGCTTACCTGCAAAGTCCGTGTCGAGACCAGCTATAATTACACGAATCCCTTTGTTTGCTAATGTCTGGGCCACTTTGACAATGCTATCATCAAAAAATTGTGCTTCATCAATTCCAACAACTTCTGCATTTTCACATAAATCTAGAATTTGCATTGGATCTTGAATAGGGGTTGAAGGGATGCTCTGTAAATCGTGAGATACAACTTTATCTTCAGAATATCTAACATCTATACCAGGCTTGAAAATCTTAATATTTTGATTGGCAAACTGTGCTCTTCTAATTCTTCTTATTAATTCTTCAGTCTTTCCCGAAAACATGGATCCACATATTACTTCAATTGAACCCGATTTTTTTGCAATTTCTAAAAACATTTCCTTACTTTTGTGATTATATAACTTAATATTTAGAAGGTCTAAATATGACAAACAAAGATAGAGAATTATTAAGATATGGAAAATAAACAGAAAGAAATTTTATCGGAAATCCAAGATATGATGATTTCCATAAGAAATCAGATGGAAAAACTAGACGCTAAGATCTATGAGTTTAGTCAAATAGTTGATGATGAACTGGTTAAACCAATTGATTTAGATTTAGACTTAGAAGAACAACCATCTATAGACCTTCCAAGAGCTGATGTTATTGATGAAGATTTACCAGAAAATGGTGTGGTTGCACTTGAAGAGTTAGCCATAAATGAAGAGCCTAATTTGGTGGTAGAGCAAAAAGTTGTTGAGCATAAATTAGTTTTAGAGAATGCAGAAGCTCAAAATGATAAAAAGGCAGTCATTGATAATCTGACTATGCATCAATCCTGGAGAAAAGCCATACCAGGCTCTCCGGTGAAAGATATTAGAAGTGCTATATCACTGAATGATAGAGTATTATTTATTAATTCTCTTTTTAATCAAGATCCTGTTTTATTTCAAGATACTATAAGTAAGCTCAATAAGATGAATAACTTGGATGAAGTTCTATCTTATTTATCTGATAAATTTCCAAATTGGGAATTAGATTCTGATACTGTTTATAGATTTATGATGGCGGTTAGAAGACGTGTGGCAAAATAAATATGGCAGGAATATTATACATCGTACCTACTCCTATTGGAAATCTTGAGGATATGACTTTTAGAGCAGTTAGAATTCTAAAAGAAGTAGATTTGATTTTAGCAGAAGATACTAGGACTAGTTCAGTTCTCTTAAAACACTATGATATAAATTCTCGCTTACAGTCCCATCATAAATTTAATGAACACAAGACAGTTTCAATAATTAAGGAAAAAATTTTAGCTGGTTTAAATGTCGCATTGATAAGTGATGCAGGAACTCCAGGTATCTCAGATCCTGGTTTCCTTTTAGTTAGGACTTGTGTTCAGGAAGGAATTGAAGTCCAAACACTTCCAGGCGCAACAGCTTTTGTCCCTGCTTTAGTTAGCTCGGGTTATCCTTGTGATAGATTTTGCTTTGAAGGTTTTCTTCCTATAAAAAAAGGAAGACAGACGAGATTAAAAGAATTAGCAGAGGAAACTAGAACTATAATTATTTATGAGTCTCCCTATCGTCTAGTGAAAACCCTTTCTCAATTAGCTGAATTCTTTGGAGAAGATAGAAATTGTTCTGTAGCTCGTGAAATTTCCAAGAAATTTGAAGAACATAAAAGGGGAACTTTGGTTGAAGTGGCAGAATGGTATACAGAACACGAACCCAAGGGCGAAATTGTTATTATCATTGAAGGATTAGATGATAAGAAAAAGAAAAAAGAACAAGAAAAAGATTAAAAAATCAGTAATTCTAATAAGAAACAGTTAAAAGCATAAAAATTTAGAAAAATCCTAGCTTGTCTATTGTTTCTCAACACTCTCTTTACAAACTTTGCATAATCAACAATGTACTTTAAAGCAGTGACATTTTCTTAATTGTGTTTTAAAAGGTTTAAGGAGATGGGGGAAGAAAGGAAAAGTAAAAAGAAGTTAGAAGTTTCTTCTTCTTTTTTAACAGGGGTGGTGGCTCTAGTTTTTTTAGCTATAGGGTATCAAACAGCACTCTTTGTGCACCACGCATCTAGTTTAAAAATACTTAGTAATGTAGATGAGCCAGATACAGTATTTATCTATTTGGATTCAGACTCCACCTCACTTAAATCCTCATCTTTTTCTCGGTCTTCTACAAGCACAAGCTCAAATACAAAATATTCTTATGGTGTAAGAAAATCGTCGGAACATTCTAAAAAGGCAAAAGAAGTCGTAGCTTCGCACCCAAAGAGAAGGATAGAGAGTTTTAGATTTAATCCTAATACTGCTTCAGTAGAAGAACTCATACGACTGGGCTTTTCACAAAAACAAGCTAATTCTATTGATAATTACAGAAAGAAAGGAGGTAAGTTTAGAAGAAAGTCTGATTTTGCTAAATCTTATGTGGTTGCAGACTCTGTTTACAAACGTTTGGAACCTTATATTTATATTCCCTTATTAGACCTTAATACAGCTGACTCTGCTGCTTTCGATGCTTTACCAGGTATTGGCGGATATTTTGCAAATAAAATGCTCCAGCATCGACAAGCCCTTGGGGGTTATTCATTTAAGGAACAACTTATGGATATTTATAATTTTGACAAAGAAAAGTTTGATAAATTATCAGATTTAATTTGTGTTTCAGAATCCAATATTAAAGCTTATAACCTATGGACATTACCTGTGGACTCATTGTGTTTGCATCCATACATTAAAGAATATTCAACAGCTAGGGCAATTGTACTTTTTCGTGAGAATAATCCTAAATCAAAATGGACAATAAAAAATCTCAGCGATGCTGGAATTCTAAGTCCAGAATACGCTGAGAAATTATCAAAATGCTTAATAGTAAGTCCCTAGTAGCCTTTTGTCGTTTTTAATCCTTTGATTGAGTAAGAGCTTCTCTAATCTTTGCTTCTATCTCATCAGCAAGTTCAACATTGTCTATTAGGAGAGCCTTGACAGCCTCACGCCCTTGTCCTAACTTGCTATCCCCGTAACTAAACCAAGAACCACTTTTCTTTATGATATCAAAGTCTACTCCGAGATCAATGATTTCACCAACTTTTGAAATACCTTCTCCGAAAACGATGTCGAACTCTGCATTCTTGAAAGGTGGAGCCATCTTATTTTTAACGATTTTTGCTCTTGTGCGATTTCCTAATGCTTCACTTCCATCTTTAATCTGGGTTGTTCTTCTAACATCCACGCGAACTGAAGCGTAGAATTTTAGTGCATTACCTCCAGTTGTTGTCTCTGGATTGCCAAACATAATACCAATTTTTTCACGAAGTTGATTTATAAAAATACAGCAAGTATTGGTTTTGCTGATATTTGCAGTTAGTTTTCGCAAAGCCTGGCTCATAAGTCTAGCTTGTAAGCCCAACTTAGAGTCTCCCATTTCTCCCTCAATTTCTGCCTTTGGTGTTAGAGCTGCTACCGAGTCAATCACTACGATATCAATAGCCCCAGAACGGATAAGATTGTCAGCTATCTCTAAAGCTTGCTCTCCATTATCTGGTTGGGATATTAATAATGTTTCTAAATCAACACCTAGATTTTTAGCATAAGTTCTATCAAAAGCATGTTCTGCATCGATAATTGCTGCGATACCACCAAGTTTTTGAGCCTGTGCAATCGCGTGGATTGCCAAAGTTGTTTTACCACTTGATTCTGGACCATATATTTCAATGACCCTTCCTCTAGGATATCCACCAATTCCAAGTGCGTAATCAAGTGCAATTGAGCCACTTGGGATAACAGATACTTCAAAATTTGGCTGATCTCCCAACTTCATAATTGTACCTTTTCCATAGTCTTTCTCAATCTTGTCAATCGTTGCCTGCAAAGCCTTAAGTTTTGCGGCATTAACTTCGGTACTTCCCTTTACTTCTTTAGCCATAAATAAAATTTAAATAAAATGTTATACTATTAGCGGATTTTCCGCCTACTTCCAACAAAGTTATGTAAAAAAACCGACACTCTTTGCACAATTTTGTTAAATTTGCATCATATATATAAAAGTATTTGAATGAAGATTAAACTCATTGGAAAAAATCTTGAAGAGTTACAAGTTCTTGTGAAAGAAGAGGGACTTCCTAGATTTACAGCTAAGCAAATTGCAGATTGGATTTATGTAAAAAAGGTTAGAAGTATTGAAGAAATGACTAACCTTTCTAAAACTGCAAGGGCTTTACTGTCAGAGAAGTATGAGGTTGGAGTGACAGAGTGGACTTATAGACAGGTTTCAAAAGATGGGACCAAAAAGTATCTTTTCCCTCCTATTGAGGCAGTTATGATACCTGATGGTCATAGAGCAACTTTATGTGTTTCATCGCAATCTGGATGTAAGATGAATTGCAGTTTTTGTATGACGGGACGTCAAGGTTTCCACGGTCAACTTTCTGCGGCTGATATTATTTCTCAATTCCTTGCAGTGGATGAGTCTGATAGGTTAACAAATGCAGTCTTCATGGGGATGGGAGAGCCTTTTGATAACTATGATAATGTAATGAAGGCTATTGAAATTTTGACGGCAGATTGGGGTTTTGCTTGGAGTCCAAAGCGTATTACAGTTTCGACAATTGGTGTCCTTCCATATCTCAAAAGATTTTTAGAAGATAGTAATTGCCATTTAGCTGTTAGTTTACATAATCCTTTCCCAGATGAAAGGCTTTCAATGATGCCAATAGAGAAGGCCTATCCAATATCAGAAGTGATAGACTTAATTAAACAATATGATTTTACGGGACAACGCCGCGTTAGTTTTGAATATACGATGTTTGCCGGATTTAATGATAGTAAAAGACACGCAGATGCTTTGTATAGGATGTTAAAAGGATTGGAGTGTAGGGTAAACCTGATTCGTTTCCATCAAATTCCAGACTTTCCATATGAAACATCTCCAGATATAATTTTAGAGCAATTTAAACAAAGACTTAATAACTTAGGTGTTATTACGACAATTAGAGCTTCACGTGGTGAGGATATCCTTGCAGCTTGCGGGATGTTGGCAGGTGAGTATAATAAAAATATATCTAATAAAATTAACCTATGAGAATAGTACTTTCATTCTTATTTTGTATTCTTCTTTTTTGTTTTAGTGATAATACTATTATTGCTAGGGGTGTTGATCCTCAGGCAGATAAAGAATCTATTGCTAAGGTAAGAAAAAAGATGGCAGAAATTAGGAAACATCGTCCGACAGTAGGACTAGTGCTTAGTGGGGGTGGTGCCAAGGGTGCTGCCCACGTAGGTGTTCTGCAATATTTGGACTCTTTACAAATTCCTATAGACTTAGTTGTTGGTACTAGTATGGGTGGACTTGTGGGTGGTTTATATTCAATGGGTTACACCGCGGATGATTTAGATTCTTTGCTTACAAATATGGATTGGAAGATTGCTTTAAGCGATAAGGTTCCAAGAAATTATGTCTCATATAATTGGGCCAAGTATAAGGAAAAGTATTTATTAGCAATTCCATTCCACCATAGAAAATTCCCTAGGTCAAGAAGCCATTTTGATGCTAGAGAAATATCAAATATGAATAGAAAGAAGGTTAGGGAAAAAGTAAATATTGGCGCAGGAGAACAAGATGCAACAGATCTATTGAAAGATAACTTGTTACAAAGTTTGCCATCTGGTTATATAAGAGGACAGAATATAAGTAATATCTTGACTTCCTTAACAGTAGCTTATCAGGACTCTATTGATTTTGTTGATTTACCAATACCTTTTGCGTGCGTTGCTGCAGACTTGGTAAGTGGCAAAGCAAAGTTTTGGTTCTCAGGTAATATTAAAACAGCCCTACGCTCAACTATGTCGATTCCTGGTATGTTTACTCCTGTTCGAGTTGATGGAATGGTATTAGTGGATGGAGCTATGAGAGATAACTATCCTACGACTTTAGCAAAAGAAATGGGCGCTGATATAATTATCGGAGTTGACTTATCAGATAGCCAAAAATCTTATGATGAAATCCATAATATTGGCGATATTTTAATCCAAGGTATTGATATGTTAGGTATAGAATCTTTTGAAAAAAACATATTAGTACCATATGTTACTATAAAGCCTAATCTTAAGGGTTATCATATGCTTAGCTTTGATACAGCTAGTATCGATACGATTATTCATAGGGGATATGAGGCGGCTGCCGTTCAAGATTCGTTGTTAAATACAGTTAAAAAGAAATTAGGCAGAGGCATTTCTTATCGTTTACCAGCAAAACCAAAAGCCATTGATATAAATAAGGATACTGTTCAGTTAAATCAAATATATATTACTACGGCTACAGCTGAAGAAGCCGTTATCCTGTTAAAGGATATGCAGTTAAAAAATAAAAAGCAAGTAACCCGTTCAATGGTAGAGCATGAAATTGCAAGAATTTTTGGAACGAATGCCTATGCGTCAGTAGAATATCAACTACTTGGAAACGAAGAACCATTCAACCTTAATATTGATTGTAAGAGAGGTCCAGCCCATCAATTAGGTATAGGTTTACGGGCTGATACAGAGGAAATAGTATCAATATTAATTAATGCTGGATTCTTTTCAAGGAGACTCCACGGATCTTCATATAATTTTACTACTAAGTTAAGTACTAATCCTTCTTTTGAATTTCTATATTCTTTTGATGGATTAAGAATGCCAACTATAAATGCACTTGCTTCGTTCCGTTATGCTAATATGAGTGTTTTAGGGCTTATGGAAGACAAAACACAGTTAAGTTATTTGAATGCTCGCCAAGAGGTGTTTTTCTCAAATATAAAGTGGTCATATTTTGATACAAAATTAGGTATAAGGAATGACTATTTTAATATGCGCTCGTTTTATTCTTTAACACATTCCGAGTTTGACCAGGCTCATAATGACTTCCTTAGTCTCTTTGCTGAAGCTAGGGCAGACACTTTTGATAGCGGTTATTTCCCAAAGAAAGGCTTTACTGCAGGGGTATCCTACGCTTGGACCTTTGCTGGTTTTCCTATAGAGTTTAAAAACTTCCATGCTTTGCAGTTAGATGCTAAAGTAGTATTACCAATTGGTAAAATATTTGCGTTTATCCCATCTTTAAATTATCGTTTTTTAATGGGAGATGCTACACCACTACCTTATTTGAATGCTATGGGTGGTGTTATGGCAGGGCGTTATGTAAGTCAGCAAATCCCATTCTATGGCATTAGTGACGTTGCTGTAATGAATAGAATATTAACTACATACAAGGCAGACTTTAGATTCAATTTTGCTAAAAATCACTATCTAACAGGTATATTTAATTATTCTAAAGACAGCGAAAATTTTAAGACATATTTAAAAGGTAGGGACTTATTTGGAGCAGGCATAGAGTATTCTTATAACACCTTTTTTGGACCTATTACAGGAAATATTAACTGGTCAAACTATACTGGGAAAGTTGGCTTCTATATAGGAGTAGGGTACAATTTTTAAGCATTGGTTGATGAAAACAAAAGTTTTAAATCGCTATAGGAGGTTATGTTCTACAAGAGAATATTCTAGCACAGACATACTTGCAAAAGCCACAAAAGCGCTTGACGGTGATAAAAAATCAGCAGAAGAGATACTTCAAACACTTATTGATGAAAAGTATATTGATGATTTAAGATATGCTAGTGCCTATGCAAGAGACAAGTCATCTATTGCCGGGTGGGGAAGTACTAAGATTCGCTATATGTTGGCTATGAAGGGTATAGAGCGTTCTATAATAGACGTTGCTTTGGCGGAAATTGATAACGAAAGGGCAGGGCTTAGGTTGCAAAAGCTTCTTGAAACCAAATACAAATCCCTTAAAGAAGACCCTGAATGTAAAATGAAGCTACTTCGTTATGCTATGGGACGAGGATATTCATATGATGATATTCAGCCAATTATAAATGATATTGCAGAAAATAATAAATAAAAAAATATTAATTCTAGAGAGCTATAAAATTGTCAGGAAGTCTTTTACATTCTTTTCAATTCTTTTAAGAATATTATCTGTATTAGCTTTTTGAAACTTATCTCCAGTAATGTTCTCATATAACTCAATATAGCGTTCTGTAATACTGTTTACAATTTCAGGAGTCATTGTAGGGACCTTTTGGCCAGGCTGTCCTTGAAAGCCATTAGCCATTAGCCATTCTCTAACGAACTCTTTAGAAAGTTGTTTCTGCTTTTCTCCCGTAGCTAGCCTTGCCTCATATCCTTCTGCATAAAAATATCTTGAAGAGTCTGGAGTATGAATTTCGTCCATTAAATAAATAACTCCATTTTTCTTTCCGAATTCATATTTAGTATCCACAAGGATTAAACCCATTTTTGCTGCGATTTCAGTACCTCTTTGGAAAATAGCCCTTGTATATTCCTCTAGTTTTTCATAATCTTCACGGCTCACAATGCCTTGAGCAATAATATCTTCTTTAGATATATCCTCATCATGGCCTTCAGACGCTTTAGTTGTAGGAGTTATAATAGGTTCAGGAAACTTTTGATTTTCTACCATTCCTTCAGGCATTTCTACTCCACAAATCCTGCGTTTACCAGCCTTGTATTCTCTCCAAGCATGCCCAGAAAGATAGCCCCTAATAACCATCTCTACCTTAAATGGTTCACATTTATGTCCAACTGTTACCATAGGGTCTGGACTGCCTATCTTCCAGTTAGGAAGAATATCTTCAGTTGCATCAAGGAATTTTGCGGCAATTTGATTTAGCACCTGTCCTTTGTATGGGATACCTTCAGGAAGCACAAAGTCAAATGCTGAAATTCTGTCAGACACTACCATAACTAAATAGTCTTCACCTATACTATAGACATCTCTTACTTTGCCTACATACTTTTTGGTTTGACCAGGAAAATTAAAATCAGTTGAAACAATAGCTTTCATTTTATAATAAATTTTGATTGGACGTCGCAAAGGTATAAAAAATCACTGATAATTTTTAAGTTTTAAACGATATTTGGCACTTCCAAAGTTTCTGAAAAAATATAATCTATTAATGTCTGGATTATCTTGTACTTGAATTTTGGTTATAGGCTTTCTTTCCCAATTTCTAGGAGAAATTACAAAATCCACAGCTGTTTTGTCTTCCTCTCTTTTGAATCCTAGCTCTTTATAAACATCACCACTTGACCATTCTAAATCAGCATAGGACATTACATCATCTGGCTTTACATCTTCAATGAATTTGTTTAATAATTTCCCCATTCCCCCTGACACTCTTATATGTGGTAATGAAGCATATCTAATCCACTCATAAGATTTTATGACATCTTCACCTTTTTTCCATTTTCTAGCACCAGAGAACTCCGCAACTGCTATTAATTCACCCTCTGCAGGGAGTTTAGTGGATTGTTTGGTAACCAAATGGCCTGTATATCTTTTTAAGAAAAGTCCGTAGCTGTATTTACAGGATGCACTACCATAACTATGATTCTCATCCATAAATTTCGAGGCTGTCCCCTTATCAATCTTTCTTACTTCACAATTACGAGCATAGATAGGGATGTGTCTCTCCAAGTGAGCTAAAATCCGCTTTTTAAAAACTCTGTCATCCTTCCTCCATCTATCTTCAGCAATGATAATAACATCATTAAGATAAGTGAGAATATTTTTACATTCTTGTTGCCTTTGTTTCGCCTCAGTAAGATTAGTAGCGTTAACTTTAATAGGAAAAAGATAAATTTCATGATCTTCGCCTTTGAAATGTATGTACTTGATTCCACCATTATTAATAACAGTGAACTTTATATTATTAGCATCTAAAAATTCTATTATTTCTTTTAAGAAATCTGTCATAAATATTAGGGCTAAAGTCTTTGAACAAATATAATCACTGTTTTGAAAATGGCAATTTTTAATTTCTATTATTAATGTTTTTAAATTATCTTTGTCATCCTTAATAAAATATCCGCATAGATGAAGATAATAAACAATATAATTCTAGTACTAATAATCCTAACATTTACATTTTCCTGTAATTTCCGTGGTAACCAAGGGAACGAAGATTTAATTGAAGAAGAATTTGAACCGCATTTATATGGTTTTTTACCTGATACACTTAAAAAGGTAGAGGGGCAAGTTAAACAGGGGCATTTTTTCTCTGTTTTAATGGGAAAATTAGGCTTGGAGCACTATGAATCGCATGCTTTGACAGAGGCTTGTGACTCAGTTTTCGATTTAAAGAGTATTAGGGTTGGGAATTATTATGAAGCATATTATCCTATTGCTGATAGTTTAAACAATGCTGATACAACTAAACCCCTATATTTTGTATACAAGCAGGACAAAATTAATTATTTGGTTCTAGATTGTCGCCCACCTTATCGTGCTTACATTGTTTCTAAACCAGTAACTCTTGAAAAAAAGATAGCTGATGTAGAGATAAATACTTCTCTTTGGAATGATATGATAGCAGAGGGAGTATCACCACTTTTAATTGTTTCTCTATCAGATATATACGCTTGGACAGTTGACTTTTTTGGATTGCAAAAGGGGGATAGGTTTCAGGTAATGTATGAGCAGTCAGTATGCGATGAGGAAGTTATAGCAATAGATACAATTCGATATGCTGTCTTTATGAGTGGAAAGGATACAATACCAGCAATTATGTTTGATCAAGGAGATGGTGGCAATATCTATTGGAATGAGAAAGGAGAAAGTATGAGGAAGGCCTTTTTAAAGGCACCATTGAAGTTTTCAAGGGTAAGCTCTGGGTTTTCTTATTCAAGAAAGCATCCAGTTACTGGCAAAAGGAGGCCACACACAGGGGTAGATTATGCAGCTCCGACTGGTACTCCTGTATTTTCCATTGGAGATGGGAAGGTTGTATCTGCTGGCTATGGAACTTGTGGGGCTCACGGAGGCCACGCTGTCAAGATTAGACATAATTCAGTATACACAACAGCTTATTTACACCTTTCAAGATATGCTTCTGGCGTAAGAGCAGGAACCCGTGTCCGTCAGGGGCAAGTAATTGGTTATGTGGGTTCAACAGGTCAAAGTACTGGACCTCACCTAGACTTTAGAGTATGGCAAAATGGTAGTCCTATTAATCCACTTAAGATGAAGTCGCCACCAGCAGAACCATTAAAACAAGAATTCAAGCCAGCCTTTGATAGCTTAGCTGTTAGATTAAAAAATCAGCTAGATTCAGCTTTGCTTGCTAGTAATGCTTCTGATACTTCCTATGCTTTTACATTGGAAGCTCCATTACTTAATCAAGGAGATAATTAGGCCAAATCGCAGATTAATGTTGCACTAGTGCACGATGCTACCTTAACTAGGACGTAATCGCCAACTTTGTAATTACCTGCTGGAAACACACACATTTTATTGTTAGAAGCTCTTCCGCAAAGTTCTTCGGGATTTCGTTTAGATGGACCTTCTACAAGCACTTTAAAAGTTTTACCTATTTCTTTTTTGTTACTCTTAAGACTCATACGACCTTGAAGCTCAATGATTTCACTAAGTCGTTTAGTTTTAACTTCGTATGGAATATCATCTGGATATCTTCTAGATGCTAATGTGCCTGGACGTTCAGAGTAGGCGAACATAAATGCAGAATCAAACATAACTTCCTCCATAAGGCTTAATGTATCTTTATGGTCTTGTTCTGTTTCTCCACAAAAACCAGCAATTACATCTGTTGTAAGCCCACAATCAGGCATTACGCTACGAATTTTAGCAACTCTTTCAAGATACCACTCTCTATCATACTTGCGTCTCATCTTTTCTAGCATTATGCTACTTCCACTCTGTACAGGAAGGTGAATGTGCTTGCAAATATTTTCATATTTAGCCATCGTGTAGATAACTTCATCGCAAATGTCTTTTGGATGCGAAGTTGAAAACCTAACTCTTATTTCAGGACTTATAAGAGCCACTTTTTCAAGAAGTTGAGCAAAATTAACTGAATTTTCTCCATCTTCCCATCTATATGAATCTACATTCTGGCCTAAAAGAGTTATTTCCCTATACCCATTTTCATGTAGCTCATTGGCTTCACGTATAATACTTTCTGGATTGCGACTTCTTTCAACGCCTCTTGTATAAGGTACAACACAGTATGAGCACACATTATTGCATCCTCTCATAATAGAGATAAATGCAGAAACACCGTTCTTATCCAAGCGTACAGGTGAAATTTCAGCATATGTTTCTTCACGAGAAAGAAGCACATCAATTTGTGGTTTGTTCAGCGCTATGCTATCAAGGAGTTTTGGGAGTGAGCGATAAGAATCTGGACCAATAACTAAATCTACAGTTCCATCTTCAACTAATTCATCTTTAAGCCTTTGAGCCATACAGCCGACGATTCCAACTATTACGCTAGGTTTTTTCCTTTTTTGAAGCTTAAATTGTTCAATTCTTCCCCAAACCCTTTGCTCGGCATTATCTCTAATTGAACAAGTATTAGCCAAAATTAGGTCGGCCTCTTCAATATCTTCAGTTAAGGCATAGCCAATTTTTTGAAGAATGGAAAGTATAACCTCGCTGTCATTTACATTCATCTGGCATCCATAGGTTTCAATATAAACTTGTTTTCTTGTAGAATCAATAATCGGTCTTATGTCGTATCTCATTATTTTTATATTTTTAACCTAGCAAAGATAGAACTTTTCAATGAATATATTTTTTTTATTTATATTTGCATTAACTTAAATACGATAAATATTGTTTGAAAATGAAAAGATTTTTTTCTAAAATATTGATACTGATAGCCGTAATAGGTTCTTTTGGTTTAACTTCCTGTATGAAATTCAAAGAAATTAGGCCTACATCAGTTTCAGTTGTTGAGGTAAAACCTAATAGTTTTAGGAATTTTGGTATAAAGCTTGATTTAGGAGTTAATAATCTTGCACCTCAGTTGAAATTTTCTGAGATTTTAGGGACAATTTATTATAAGGGAGAAGAGATGGGAAAAGTGACTGCTGAACCCTTTACTTTGGAGGCAAGAAAAGAATCTGTTTATCCAATACAATTAAATTTAGATTTAAATAGTGGATTACAGGCATTAAGATTAATGAGAATTTTGGAAAACTCTTCTGAACTTGATAATGTAACACTTGATTTATCTACTAGAGCAAGGTTGAAAAGTGGCATTTCTAAAAGATTGACATTCAATGGTGTATCAGCTGCTGCATTGGCTTCATATGTGAAACCATTATTAAATGCTGATAAACAAACAAAAGATGTACTTTCTAAAATTGGCTTATAAGTAGGTTATAGAGATAATATTTTAAGAGATATAATGAAAAAAATTATCGGCATAGTAATAGGCTTTTGTTTGATGCTATTACAAGCAGATTTAATGTTTGCACAAAGTGAATATGTGGATTCAACTGCCACTATTTTCCAACCAGAGGTTATGGTAGATGAAAATCTACAAGGAATGGATATTTTAAGATTAGTATCAGTACAACAAACTCCAACAATGGAGAAAGCGCTTAGGGATCATATAAGAACCAATTCAGATAAGCAAATCTCTGGTTATAGAGTGAGAATCTATTACGATAACAAGCAGACAGCAAGGACCGAATCTGCCGAGGTTGTACAAAAGTTTTTGTCTAAATACAGTGGTATACCAGCTTATAGAAGTTATTCTAATCCATATTTTAAGGTAACAGTTGGTGATTTCAGAACAAAATCTGAAGCTTATGAGGTTCTTGAAATGATAAAAGGTTCTTATCCAAAATCCTTTATTGTTAGAGAATTTATTAATTATCCTTCAGTTCAACGAAAAGGAGTTGAACTTGTGGATACGATGTCTGTGAGCTATCCTATTGAGGTATATTTATAAACCCTGCTGATTATTATGCTTAAGCAAAGATTAGATCTCATTCAAACTCAAAAGCTTTCTCCGCTTCAGATTCAAACTATAAAACTAATTGAATTACCAATTCAAGAGCTAGAGCAGAGAATCCGTAAGGAGCTTGAAGAAAATCCTGTTTTAGAAGAGGATACATCAATAGAAGATGAGATAGATGAACCAAGAGAAGTTTCGTTGTCAGATTATAAAGATGATGAAACACCTATATATTTACGTCATCAGCAGTTATATAATAAGTATGACGAACGTCCACAATATTCAACATTCTCAGTTAGAGAGAGTTTTACTCAAAGTCTGTTGGAACAGCTTGGTTATAGGAATTTAACTGAAGAAGAGTATTCCGTTGCTGCTTTTATTGTTGGTAGTTTGGATGATGATGGATATCTAAGAAGAAGCATTGATAACCTGATTGATGATTTAGCCTTTCGTGCTGGTATTGAGACTGATGAAGAGACTATTTTAAGAATGTTAAAGATAGTACAAGAGTTTGAGCCGACTGGAGTAGGAGCAAGAGATCTTCAGGAATGTCTATTACTTCAAATTCGTCAAAAAAAGAGAACTCCAGAGATTGAATTAGCAGAGAATATACTTTCAAATTATTTCACTGAATTTACCAGCAAACATTATCAAAAGATAATGACTAGATTAAATTTGACTCAAGAAGAGCTGAAGGCTGGAATTGATAGGATTCTCAAATTAAATCCTGCTCCAGGTGGACAGATTGATGATTCCTATAGTGAAAAGGTACAGCAAATCATACCTGATTTCTATTTGGAGCTTAGAAATGGCGAGTTAATTCTTAGTATGCCTCGTCAATCAACTCCTGAGCTTAGGGTTAATCGTAAATATGCAAATGTTCTATTGAGCGCATCAACAGCTTCCGATAGGGAGCAAAAGGAAGCTGTCACTTTTGTAAAGAAAAAGCTGGATTCAGCAAAATGGTTTGTGGAAGCTATTAAGCAACGTCATAATACACTTCAGACGACAATGCAGGCGATAATAGACTATCAAGAGGAATATTTTTACGATGGTGATGAAACTAATCTTCGTCCTATGGTATTGAAAGATATAGCGGAAATTACAGGTTTTGATATATCCACAATTTCACGAGTAGTTAATAGTAAGTACATTGAAACTCATTTTGGCATCTATTCGCTTAAATATTTCTTCTCAGAAGGAATGATGACCCAGGATGGGGAAGAGGTATCAACTAGAGAATTAAAGGTAGCTTTACAAGAAGTTGTCGATGCAGAGGACAAAATGAACCCTTTGACTGACGATGCACTTGTTGAAGAGATGACCGCAAAGGGATATAAAGTGGCCCGCAGAACCATTGCCAAGTATCGTAGCCAATTAGGTATACCAAAAGCTAGTCTCAGAAAAGAGTTGTAATTAGTCTTTTTTACTTCCGAAAGCTAGGTCTCCAGCATCGCCTAAACCAGGCACTATATAAGAGCGACTAGTGAGTTCTTCATCTATTGCAGCAACCCATAAAGTAATATTTTCCCCGCCTAAATTTTTGTGCAGATATTCCACTGCGCTTGAACTTGAAATAGGACAAACAAAATGGGTATGTTCTGGCTTACCTTCTTCGCATAATTTTCTATAAGTCAATACTAATGAAGCACCTGTAGCAAGCATTGTGTCTGCTAGAATAAGAGTTTTTCCTTCCAATGATGGTGTACTAGCATATTCAATATCTATATGGAAATCTTCACCTTTATCATATTTTCTATATGCGGCAACAAAGGCGTTTTGGGCATTGTCAAAATAATGCAAAATACCTTGATGCAATGGAAGACCAGCTCGAAGGATAGTAGCAGCAACAATTTGATTATCATATGTTTGTATTGTAGAAATTCCGAGAGGAGTAACAACTTCTTTATTAGAATATTTTAGAGTTTTGCTGATTTCATAAGCAAACAATTCTCCTAATCTTTCAAGATTTCTACGAAACCTCATACTGTCTTTTTGTATTGTCTTATCACGAATTTGGGCAACAAAAGTGTTAAGAATAGAATTTTGTTCTCCAAGATTTATAACTTGCATACTATCAGGATTTTAGAAATTTGACTTCTATGACAAGCATTTTTTACTTGTCATCATACAAATATATCTTTATTTATTTTCTCAACAAAATTTTTCTAAATGGAATTTAGTATAGCTCCGCAATCAACAATTTCCTCATCTGCGAAACTATAATATTTACTATCAGCTATAATTACGTGGTCTACTAGGCTGATATCCAATGTGTTTGCACCGCGCCTTAAACTTTCAGTCATAATTATATCCCCCTTGCTAGGTTTAGGATTTCCTGAGGGGTGGTTGTGGACAAGTATAATTCCATCAGCTTTCTTCTCTATGGCCCTTCTTAAGATTCCTTGAGTATCCATACTTGTATTTGTAAGACTACCAGTGGTTATTTTTTCGATGCTAAGAATATTTTTTGCTCTATTTAAAAACAGGACCCAACATTCTTCATGGTCGAGTCCTGTTAATTTCTGAAACATAATACGATAGACAATATCTGGGCTAGTAATACTTGTTCCATCAGGTTTTAAGAGTTCAGCAGAAAATCTAGTGCCAAGTTCAAAAGCCGCAACTATTGTTACTGCCTTACTAGGTCCAATGCCAGGAATTGTACACATAGCATCTAGACTCATTGAAGCAATGTTGATTAATTGTCCATCGGCTTTAGATAGCAATTCCTGTGCTATTCCAATTACATTTTTACCGTCTCTCCCTGTTCGGAGTAAAATCGCCAATAATTCAGAGTTTGAAAGAGTCTTTGCTCCCTTTTTTAACATTTTCTCCCTCGGTCTCTCGTCACTGCAAAGGTCTTTAATTTTCATACTATTTAATTTTTCGGCATTTCAAGACTGGTGCCAAATTTAAGATCTACTGTATTTTGCGTTTTGTACAGAGTATGAAAATTAAAGACCCATTTCAACCCCGACATCCCCTAGTCAGGGGAATGCCGACCATTCACTTTGTTTTGGTCGGGCGACATTACTGGTTCGACTTTTTCAAAGTCTCCCTGACGTAAGTGTCGCGGCACTGAAGTGCCTTTTTAAATTTTCATACTATTTAATTTTTCGGCATTTCAAGACTGGTGCCAAATTTAAGATCTACTGTATTTTGCGTTTTGTACAGAGTATGAAAATTAAAGACCCATTTCAACCCCCTGCACCCCCTTTAGGGGGATTAGGTGCCATAGCTGGTTCAATTTTCTACGAAAATCTCCCTGACGCTATAGGCACGGCTCTGAAGAGCCTTGTTAATCCTCATACTTAACTGATTTATATTTTTATTTGTAAGCATGAAAATTAAAGAACATATTTAAAATATTCATGCTTTTAGAATTTCTGTTTTTTAAGCTTTATGTTAGAGGCGAGTATTTATTTTCCTTGAGATTTTAAGAGCCAGTATTGTAATTCAGCAATGTCTTTAACAATTAAATCAGGAGGGTAGAATTCGGGATTTGGATTGGTACTAGCATCTTCAGCAACAGCGTCAGCAATCTCAATTGTGGTTTCTCCAGACAAAACCAAAACACCGAAAGCTCCTGCATTATAAGCCATAGCAGTATCCGTATAAATCCTATCACCAACCATTGCAGTCTCTTCTGGTTTAAGTCCCCATTTATGTAAAATTCCGTCTAGCATCCTTGGATCTGGTTTGCCAACAATAGCATCAGGTACTCTTCCTGTTGCATGCTCAATACATTTGCACAAAGAACCACAATCAACCAAAATAGTCTCCTCGTCAGTTGGACAAATTCTGTCTGGATTGGTTGCAACATATGGAACACCCTGTTCTGCCCACCAAGCAGCTCTACATAGTTTAGCATAATTAAGAGTCTTGTCGAAAGCTACTACTAGTACATCTGGTCTATCTTTAGGATCATCTTCAGCAGCTAAAAACCCAGCCTCTTCAAATTGAGTAATCATGCTAGGAGTACCTACATAAAACAGTTTTTTTGCTTCGGGGTAGTTAGTTTTTATGTAATCAATTGCTGCTAAAGCTGTTGTATACATATTATCTTTAGTAGCTTCAATTCCCAATTTGTCTAGTTTTATTAAATAATCGTCTATTGATATAGAGGGATTATTAGTTAAAAATGAATGCCCAATTCCATTTTCTTCCATTGCCGAAAGGAATGGTTTTGTATAAGGGAATAAAGTTGAGCCTAAATAAATAGTGCCATCCATATCCAAAGCAACATGCTTAATCTTTTTAAGTTTTTCTAAGACCTCGTTATTTAATTCTTGATTATGAAATTTTCTCATTTTTATTAAAGCTAAATTAAAATATCCATTGCTAGTAAATCGTACTAATAATATTTTGGATGTGTCAATAATTAATTTGTACGCAAAGTTAATATTATTTATCCGTCTACTAAAATTATGAGACAGATAAAATTAAGGACCTCTATCTAGTCAAATTAGAAGTCCTTTTTTATTCGTTTTGCTATATAATTTAGCTACAATATTATTAAAATCTAGTGCTTGCACCCCCACCACCACTCATGCCTCCTCCCCAAGAGCCTCCTCTACTTCCTCCCCATGAACTTCCTCCTCCCCAAGAA
>CAYFMO010000002.1:0-36092 GCA_964344225.1 uncultured Muribaculaceae bacterium
GTCAAGGCTTATTACCATTCTCTTTATTTGATTTAATTGCTGGAAAATGGCTTGGAATATATAAAACAATGGATAACTTTACAGGACATAAGTAAAAATTAGTTCTATGAACACAGCAATAGAGAAAATCAACACAATAGTTGAAGCCCAAAGAAAGTATTTTAAATCTGAAGTAACTTTAGATATTGGTTTTAGAATCAAAATGCTTAAGAAGCTTCAAAATGCAATTCAAAGATGGGAAAAAGAGCTTTGCGATGCACTTTGGATTGACTTACATAAATCTTATGAAGAAGCTTATCTTACAGAGATCAGTATAGTAAATGCTGAAATTCGTTCTCACATTAAAAATATAAAAAAATGGGCAGCTAAACAAAGAAAGCCAAGCCCTATAAAGCTTTTCCCTTCAAAGAGTTACATTGTTAAAGAACCGCTAGGTAATACACTCATAATATCTCCTTGGAATTATCCCATAAATCTATTGCTAAATCCTCTTATAGGTGCAATTTCTGCTGGTTGTACAGCTATTCTAAAACCTTCCCCTTATGTGCCAACAGTATCCGCTGTTATTGAGGAAATGATAACTAGTACTTTTGCAGAAGATTATATAGCAGTTGTTCAAGGAAATAGAGATGTGAATACGGCACTTTTATCTAAACGCTATGATCTAATTTTCTTTACTGGTAGCCCTAATTTAGGGAAAATTGTAATGAAGAAAGCGGCTGAACATTTGACTCCTGTAATTTTGGAGTTAGGTGGTAAAAGCCCGTGTATCGTCTCTAAAGATGCTAATATTAAACTAGCAGCACGCAGAATTGCTTGGGGCAAGACTTTGAACAGTGGACAAACCTGTATTGCTCCAGATTATTTGTTAATCCATAAGGATATTAAAAGGAAATTTCTTGAGGCTTTCGTTAATGAACTTGAAGACATGCATAATGATGATATTAAATCGTCTAAGCATTATGTTAGAATGGTTAATGATAATGCATTCCAAAGAGTTAAGGCCTATCTTAAAGATGGAGATATAATTTATGGTGGTGACACTGATGATAGCTCTCGCTTCATACATCCTACTTTATTAGATAATGTGAGTTTAGACTCCCCTGTTATGACTGAGGAAATCTTTGGCCCTATCCTCCCAATTATAACTTTAGATGATTCTGGTAAGTCATTTGACGATAAGGTGGTAGACTTTGTTAATTCAAGAGAAAAGCCACTTGCCTTTTATTATTTTGGGGATGAAAAGAAAGCTTGGAAAGTTATAAGAAGGACTAGTGCGGGTGGTAGTTGTATCAATGATGTTATTATGCATTTTGCTAATGAAAAAATACCATTTGGTGGAGTTGGAAACTCTGGCTTGGGAGCTTATCATGACAAATATAGTTTTGATGCATTCTCACATACACGCTCAGTTATCTCAACAGGCACTTGGATAGATCTTCCTTTTAGATATATGCCTTACTTTATGTTCTCATTGGTAAAAAAGATTCTATAGTATTTGAAATGGACTTAAAGGATAAAAAAATTATTTTAGCCAGTAGTTCTCCTAGAAGAAAGGATTTACTAGCTGGCTTAAATATTGATTTTGAGATAGATACGCGCAATAGTTTTGATGAATCTTATGATTCGTCAATCAATCAAGTTGATATACCTAAGGCTTTGAGCGAAGGTAAATCTTATGGTTTTCATAGAGAATTATCTGACAATGAAATACTTATAACCGCCGATACTCTTGTATTATGTCAAGGTAGAATAATGGGAAAGCCCAAAGATAGAGAGGATGCTATTAATATGTTAAAGCATCTTTCTGGTAAAACCCACAAGGTTGTAACAGGTGTAACGGTACGAAGTTCAAAAAATTGTAAAACTGCTTCTGATATATCTCTAGTCCATTTTAAAGACTTAAGTGACCAAGAAATTGAATACTATGTTGATGTATATAAACCTTTTGACAAAGCAGGTGCTTACGGTATTCAAGAATGGATTGGATATGTAGGAATACCCAAGATTGAAGGCTCATACTTCAATATAATGGGTTTTCCTACTCATTTAGTCTACTCCATGCTTTTAGAGTTTATTAAGTCCTAGCTTCTAAAAAAGAGAAGCTAGTTTAGAGGCTTCAAATCTTGCAACTTCTGCAAAATTTTCCGTTGAATCAGCATATAGGATACCACGTGAAGAGTTTATCAAAAGTCCTCCGTGGTCATTTGCACCATATTGTATTACTTCTTCTGCAGAACCGCCTTGTGCACCAACACCAGGAACAAGAAAAAAGTTATCTGGACAAAATTCTCTAAGTTCTAAAAGCTTGTCTGCTTTAGTCGCTCCTACTACGAACATCATATTATCAGGAGTTGAAATCTCCATCATTTCTTCCATAACTGCTTGATATAAAGGCTTTCCATCCTTTTGGGCATTCTGGAACTGATATGCAGAAGCATTTGAAGTAAGAGCTAAAACAATTGCCCATTTATCCTTATATTCTAGAAAAGGTGTAATACTATCGGCCCCCATATATGGAGCAAGAGTAACAGCATCAAAATCCATTTCTTCAAAGAAGGCTCTTGCATACATTTTTGCTGTATTTCCAATATCTCCCCTCTTAGCATCTGCAATTAAGAATAATTTTGGATAATTAGTCCTGATATAGTCAATAGTTGCTTCTAAAGCTTTCAAACCTTCTGTTCCATAAGCTTCGTAAAAAGCTAAATTTGGCTTATAAGCAATACAATGATTAACAGTAGCATCAACAATCGCTTTATTAAACTTAAAAATAGAACGAGCTTTACCTGTAAAGATATTGTTCTTATAGCTTGTTTCACCAGAGTCTGCCAAAGCCTTAATGTGTTTAGGCATTTTATCAAAATCAACATCCAAGCCCACACAGAGCATAGACTTTTTAGCAGTAATCTGTTTAAATAATTCTTGTCTATTCATTTTAATAGTATTTATAGAATAAAACTATTGACTCCATACCTGCAAAAAGTTGAGATAGAAGATAAGACTCGTTTGGTGAATGAATGGTATCTCTTTCTAATCCAAATCCCATAAGAAGTGGGTCAATACCAAGTATCTGCTGTAGATCTGCCAAAATTGGAATACTTCCACCACCACGTGAAGGTACTGGCTCAACACCATAAACCTCTTCAATTGCCTTAGATGCTGCCTGGTATGCTGGTGAAGAAATAGGAATTAAGAAACCATTACCACCGTGATGAGTTTTAACCTCTACTTTTACATAATCAGGGGCAATTGCCTTAAAGTGTTCTGAAAATAACTTACTTATAGTCTCTGAATCTTGATTAGGGACCAACCTCATCGAAATCTTTGCATAAGCTACTGATGGAAGTACAGTCTTTGCTCCCTCTCCTGTATAACCTCCCCAAATGCCATTTACATCTAAGCTAGGTCGAATACTTGCTCTTTCCATAGTAGTATAACCCTTTTCCCCTTTAACATCTTTAATACCAAGGAAATCCTTGTATTCTTCGATATCAAATGGAGCTCTAGATAGTTCTGCTCTATCTGCATTAGAAAGCTCTACAACATCATCATAGAAACCTTTAACTGTAATACGGCCATCCTTATCAATTAAAGAAGATATTAGGTCACAAAGCACATTAATTGGATTTGCAACAGCTCCACCGTAATGTCCTGAGTGAAGATCCATATTTGGACCAGTTACTTTCACTTCTACGTAAGACAAACCCCTCATTCCACAATTAATAGATGGAACTGTATCTGAAATCATAGTAGTATCTGAAACTAGTATTATATCTGCTTTTAACATTTCCTTATGCTCCTTAGCCCAGGCAGCTAATGATGGGCTCCCTATCTCTTCTTCACCCTCAAGAAGGAATTTCACATTATGTTTTAGCTTACCATTACGAACTAAGAATTCAAAAGCTTTTAAATGCATAAACAACTGACCTTTATCGTCATTTGCACCCCTTGCATAGATTGCACCATTACGAATTTCTGGCTCAAATGGATCTGAATGCCATAATTCAATAGGATCAACAGGCTGAACATCATAATGTCCATACACAAGAACCGTCGGAAGGGATTTATCAATGAGTTTTTGACCAAAAACAACAGGATGACCTGTAGTTTGATACACTGCTGCCTCATCTGCTCCTGCTTCAAGAAGTAGCTCTACTAGACGATCTGCACACACGCTCATATCTTCCTTATGCTCTGGTAATGAGCTAATAGAAGGTATCCTCAATAATGAGAATAATTCTTCAAAAAATCTATCCTTATGAGTTTCAATATACTGTTTCATAAAAATTATTAGTTTTAATGGGTTTATATATGCTTCTTAGCGTATTCTAAGGTAAGTTTAAATGTCTTTTTATTAGACGATGGTGCTTCATACATTGCATCAGTCATTATTCTTTCACAAATTGAACGTAGTCCACGTGCTCCTAATTTATTCTTAATTGAGGTATCCACAATTAGGTCATAAACCTCTGGCTCAACCTCCAATTTCATATCATCTAATTCAAACATCTTTTCATACTGTTTCATTATAGCATTCTTAGGTTCAGTAAGAATTCTTTTAAGTGCTTCTCTGTCAAGATGTTCAAGATAAGTAATAACAGGGAGACGACCAATAATTTCTGGAATTAAACCATATGTCCTAAGGTCCTGAGCTTCCACATATTGTATAAGATTTTCCTTGTCTACCTTTTGTTTTCTAGCAGCAGTAAAACCAATGACTTGAGTATTCAATCTTTGAGCTATAATTCTTTCAATTCCCTCAAATGCTCCACCACAAATAAAAAGTATATTCTGCGTATTAACACGTAAGAATTCTTGCTCTGGATGTTTGCGCCCACCTTTCGGTGGAACATTTACTACATTCCCTTCAAGGAGCTTTAACAAGGCTTGCTGTACTCCTTCTCCTGAAACATCGCGTGTAATAGAAGGATTATCACTTTTCCGTGCTATTTTATCGATTTCATCAATAAAAACAATACCTCTTTCTGCCTTACGTACATCAAATTCTGCCTCTTGTAGTAGTCTTGTAAGTATACTTTCCACATCTTCTCCAACATAGCCAGCCTCTGTAAGCACAGTTGCGTCAACAATTGTAAAAGGTACATCAAGCTTTTTAGCAATTGTTCTAGCTAATAAAGTTTTTCCTGTACCTGTAGGACCAACCATAAGAATATTTGACTTCTCTAACTCAAATTCCGCATCATTATCACCAAGATTATTATTAACCCTCTTATAGTGATTGTAAACTGCTACGGAAAGTAATTTTTTTGCTCTATCCTGACCAATAATATAATCATTTAGAAAAGCGTGTAACTCCTTGGGTTTTACTAAGTTATCTATTACATCAAGAGCTTCCTGTTTAGTATTATCAGTCTCAATACTCTTAACATAATCATATGTCAACTTAACACAATCAGAGCAAATATATCCCTCAAGCCCACTCAAAAGAAATGGAACTTCCCTCTCACTCCTACCGCAAAAATTACAATATCTCAGTTGCTTTTTTGACATTGTCTACATTTTTTTTAGGTTGTTTTTTAAGAATCTCATCAATCATTCCATATTCAAGAGCTTCTGCTGATGTCATCCAGAAATCTCTATCTGCATCAGCTTGAATTCTTCTAACAGTCTTACCTGTGTGAATTGAAATAATTTTATAAAGTTCCTGTTTTGTCTTTTCGATTTCTCTTGCTGCAATGGCAATATCTGATGCTTGGCCTCTTGCACCACCTATTGGCTGATGTATCATAACTCTTGAATGCGGCAAAGCAGATCTCTTTCCTTTTTCTCCTGCGCACAAAAGTATAGAACCCATAGAAGCAGCCATACCTGTACATATTGTAGCCACATCTGGTTCAATTAGTTGCATTGTGTCATATATAGCAAGACCTGAGCTAACTTGACCACCAGGTGTATTTAGATAAATAGATATATCTGCCTCGTAATTATTTGAAGCTAGAAAAAGTAGTTGTGCTTGAACAATGTTTGCCACATCATCATCAATGGGCACACCTAAAAATATAATCCTATCCATCATCAAACGACTAAACACATCCATAGAAGCCACATTTAACTGTCTCTCTTCTATAATTGTAGGATTTATATAACCATTTAATACTGACTGGTATCTATGCATCGTCATTGAGCTTATTCTATGCTCTAAGCTGGCATATTTTTCAAATTCTTTCATAATATTTAAATTTTATGATCGATATATTATAAAAAAGGTCGACCGAAGCCGACCTGGATATTATTTCAACTCGCGGAACTTCTCAACTGAAATCTTCTTGTTTTTAAGAGTCACAAGCGGTTTTACTGTTTCAAATATCTTTTCATTTTCAACAGCATCATAAACTCTTCTGCTTTGTTCTTCTTGAGATAAAATATTTTGAGCAAAAACTTCTAACTGCTCTTCTGGTACGTTGTTCATTCCATACATTGCAAACTGATAAGCTGCAAAGCCCTTTGCACTCGCTAGAAGGTCAGCATCAGTAATCTGAACAGAATGTTTTTGCATAAGGTGGCTCTTTACTATAGACCAGCGATAATCTACAAGGAATAAATCCCACTCTTTATCTATGTCTTCCATTGTGAATTTTCCATCGTTAACTACGTAAATCCATCTCTTAAGGAATTTTTCTGGCAATTCTATAGATGCTTTCTTTAATAGATAATCCTTGGCATCCTTAGTAAACCTATAATCAGCTTCTTGTGCATACTCAGCTTTTAATTTTTCTTCAATTTTTGCATCAAACTCTTCTTCAGACTTCACAACACCTTCCCCATAAATCTTATCATAAGTTTCTTGAGTTAATGGAGCCGACACAAAAGTTTTAACATTTTGAACTGTCATTTTGAAAATAGGGTTTAAATTAGCTAGCTCTTCTTTCTTCACTTTTATCATAGCTGCCCTATCTGTCTCATTTTCAAAAGCTTCATTAATATTAACATCTAAGGTATCGCCTGTTTTAAGTCCCACAAATTGAGATTTAACAGCCTCAGCAATACTGCGGATAGCAACATAAGTACCTTGAACCTTATTATCTTCTTGTTCAAAATCTACAATTAGAAAATCTTCTTCTTTTGATTTCTTACCTTCTTCAAGCGAACCAAATTGCTTTAGAAGATTCTCTTTCATCTCCTTTTTAGCCTTTTCTGTCACTGTAATTTTATAGTAATCAATCTCATCTTCCTTACCGAGTTCAAACTTAACCTCAGGCTTCAATGCAATATCAAATTTAAAAGTAAAATCATTGCCATCTTCCCATTCAATATGAGGTTGATCTTCTGATGGAAGAGGTTCACCTAGTACATTAAGATTGTTCTCATTGATGAAATTATTAAGGCCTTCAGCTATAACATTATTTACTGCATCGTGCAAAGCCATACCGCCATACATCTTCTCTACTAAAGACATTGGAACTTGACCTTTTCTAAAGCCTTTGAAGTCAGCATTTCTCCTGCGCTCGCCAAGTATCTTCTTCTTGCCCTCCGCATAGTCATCTTTTACAATCTCAAGTGTTAATTCTAGATTGAGATCATCAATTTTGTTTTGTTTAATATTCATATCTATAAATAAATTTTAATTTCCTTAATTTGACATCGCTAAATTATGTTTTCTCATAAAAGCCCGCGAATTTAATAAATTATATACAATCTATCAAAAAATCAAGACTTTGACTCTCCCGAGTCCTTAGGATAATCAACTCTTGCATGATACATCTGTTGCAAATATTCTTTTAATGCTGATTTTAATGTACTTAATTCTCTAAGAGTTATATCAGACTCATCCAATTGATCTTCTACTATCTTTCCATCCACAATTCTTTCTACTAACTTATCAATACTTTCATAGCTGTGGTCTTTTAGAGTTCTAGAAGCTGCTTCAACTGCATCAGCCATCATTATAATAACGTGTTCTTTGGTTTGTGGCCTAAGCCCATTATAACTAAAATCAGACTTATTTAACTCCGAACCACCCTCAGAAAGATGCTGAGCATAAAAATATCCCACTAAAGTTGTTCCATGATGGGAACGAATAAAGTCACTTACAACATCAGGTAAATTATATTTTCCAGCTAACTCAACTCCATTAGGAACATGTTTTATAATTTCTTTAGCACTTTCACTTGGACTTAAATTCTTATGGTATTTTACACCTGGAGTTTCATTCTCAACAAAACATTGAGGGTTATTTAGTTTTCCAATATCATGATACAAAGCTCCTGCGCGCACTAGTGGCACATTTGCATCAAGTTTTCTTGCCACAGCATCTGCTAAATTCATAACTTGAAGTGAGTGCTGGAAAGTACCAGGTGCATTTGAAGCTAAATCTCTTAAAAGTTTATTGTTCGTATCAGTGAGTTCAACCAATCTACTAGTTGATACTAGATTAAATATCACCTCAAATAGATAAATTAAAGGATATCCAGCAACTGATAGCATGGAGCCAAAAAATAAATAAAGCAAAATCTGCCAATCTATATATACGTCTATTCCATTAATTAATATGAATACACACCACGTAAAGGCTAAAGACAGAAATACGAATAACGCAGTAACAAACTGTAACCATCCCTTGTAGAAATATTCAAATGAATAAATTGCAACAATACCTGCTATCAAAAACATAATAAACACCTGTATACCATTATGAGAAAATATCAATAATGGTAATAGTGATACTATATAAACGACCCAAACCACCCTTTTTCTAAAAAATGCCATTAGATACATAGCAATTAAAGGGAATGGAATTAAATAAATATATTTTGGATTTATTCTTACTGTTAGTAAAGCAGCTGTCGCTGTAATAGCCACAATTAAAAGTAGATATAAGTACTTATTATATTCCGAGAAGATATATGAATTAGTGTACCAGATTGAGAAAAAGAGAATTAAAACCAGAGAAATTGCTAATAATATATTCCCCAACCATTGTAGTGCTTGATGACCTTGGTAACCTAATCCTGACTCATATTCCTTTTTATATGAATCTAATAATTGGGCTATTTCACCAGTAATAAGCTCACCTTTTGAAACTATGGTAACACCCGCATTTACTACTCCTAAAGTTGGTGAAATATAATTTATAGCTTCGCTTTGAACTAATTCAGTTACCTCTTGATCATATGTTAAATTTGGGATTACTACCGTTCTTAAACCTAAAGCATTGTAGACAGAGTCTGGATTATTTACATTGTTATTACAAAGTATATCTTTAAGGTTTTTATGGGCTTCATCGATTGTATATAGACTTGAAACAGCTGTTTCGATAACCCTTTTATCTTTTTGTATAAAAGCAAGTTTCGACTTATTCACATGCAAAGTATCTCTCAATATACCCTTATCATAGATTTCATTTAATTTAATGGCTAATTCTGATCTAAGAGAGTCTAAGTCCCCCATATCAACTTTTGCCAACATATTCAAGCCTGCATCTGAAGCCTTGGAATCCATCTTATAATATGGAGTAAGACTAGTGCTAACCCTCTCTCTTTCTTTGGCTAATTGCTCATCTGTTTTTAAAACGGGAAAATCAAATTTTGCAATAAGGGTTTCATACATCCAAGGCGACCCTTTATGGTAGTCGTAATTAAACTTTGGGCTTCTTGGCATTAAAATCACAAGAAGCACCAAAAGAATAATTAGTGGGATGTAGACTTTTAATGAATTAGGTAAATTTTGTCTTTGCATCTATAGAATTTATTCTAATAACTATTCTATTATCTATTTAAGCATCAATATTAGCATATTGAGCATTTTGTTCTATGAATTCACGACGAGGAGGAACCTCTTCTCCCATCAGCATTGAGAATGTTCGCTCTGCTTCTGCTGCATTGTCAATAGTAATTTGCCTTAGTACACGTCTAGAAGGGTCCATAGTTGTCTCCCAAAGCTGAATAGGGTCCATCTCTCCAAGACCTTTATAACGCTGTACTGTTACTCCTCTGTCGGAGCCCTTTCCTACTTGTAGGATAGCCTCTTTACGTTCTTCTTCTGTCCAGCAATAAACCTCTTCTTTTCCTTTCTTAACTAAATAAAGTGGTGGCGTAGCCAGATACACATAGCCATTCTTTATCAAATCTATCATATGCCTGAAGAAGAAGGTTAAAATTAATGTCGCAATGTGGCTACCATCGACGTCAGCATCCGTCATAATTATAACTTTGTGATAACGTAATTTAGAAAGATTAAGTGCTTTACTATCTTCTTCCGTACCTACTGTTACACCAAGCGCTGTGTAGATATTTCTAATTTCTTCACTTTCAAAAACCCTGTGCTCCATAGCTTTCTCAACATTTAGAATTTTACCTCTAAGTGGAAGAATAGCTTGAATATTACGGTCTCGACCTTGTTTTGCCGTTCCACCTGCAGAATCACCCTCTACAAGAAATATCTCGCAAAGTTCTGGGTCTCTCTCCGAGCAATCTGCAAGTTTACCAGGTAAACCAGCACCAGACATAACTGTCTTTCTCTGAACCATTTCACGAGCTTTTCTTGCAGCATGTCGAGCAGTTGCAGCTAAGATAACTTTATCAATTATTACTCGCGCCTCTCTTGGGTTTTCCTCCATATATTGCTCAAGAGCTGCCGATGTTGCTTGCGAAACTGCTGACACAGCCTCTCCATTTCCAAGTTTTGTCTTGGTCTGGCCTTCAAATTGTGGCTCTGCTATCTTTACAGAAATTACCGCTGTTAAACCTTCACGGAAGTCATTTGAATCCAAATCGAACTTAAGTTTAGCAAGCATTCCATTTTGTTCTGCATAATTCTTTAGAGTTCTGGTTAAACCCATCTTAAAGCCCTGAAGATGCGTTCCACCCTCAATCGTATTAATATTATTCACATACGAATATAAGCGCTCTTTATAGCCTGTATTATATTGTAAAGCCATTTCAATTGGAATAACCTTATCTGTTTCCAAATAAATAGGCTCCTCAATTAACTTTTCTGCACCTGCATCAAGATATTCAATAAACTCTTTAAGACCTTCTTTTGAAAAAAAGACCTCATGTTTATGGTATTCGTGCTCATTTCCATCATCATCTGATGCAATACGAGTTTGTCTTAAATCTGTCAATTCAAGCTGAATACCTTTATTGAGATAGGCTAACTCACGAAGACGTGCAGCAAGCGTATCATAATTATATGTACGAGTTATAACAAAAATCTCAGGATCTGGACGAAATGTAATAGAGGTTCCAGTATCTTCTGTATCTTCTACTGTTTCCACAGGTCCAAGAGGCTTACCTTTAGAATATTCTTGAACATATATTTTTCCTTCACGATGAATTTCTGCTTTCAAATAATCAGAAAGTGCGTTAACACAGGAAACACCCACTCCGTGAAGACCTCCTGATACCTTGTAGCTGTCTTTACTAAACTTACCACCAGCATGAAGTACAGTTAAGACCACCTCTAAAGCAGATTTGTTTTCCTTTTCATGCCAACCAGTGGGTATACCACGACCATTATCTTTAACTGTAATGGAATTATCTTCATTAATAAATACCTGAATTTTTGAACAGTAGCCAGCTAAGGCCTCATCAATACTATTATCTACAACCTCATAAACCAAGTGGTGAAGTCCTCTTTCAGAGATATCACCAATATACATTGACGGTCTTTTTCTTACAGCCTCTAGGCCTTCTAATACTTGAATACTACTGGCAGAATAAATCTGGTCTGCCGCCATGTTGTTCTCACTCATATTATCGTTTTCTTGTTTATCAATTAACTCTGCTTTCGCAAAAATTACAATCAGGCAAATTTAATAAAAAAATCACAAATTCAAGCATATTCCAGCTGTAAAATTAGCCCCTCTCTCAGCATAAAATGGAGTTTTTTGGATATTCATAAACAACAAATTACCTCCCCTTGCCCAAAACGATAATTTAGTAGTATGTCTATACTCAAGGTATAAGCCCAGATCAGCATAACCAGAAATTCTATATATATCTATTTCCGTATCTACACCAACTGTTCTTTCGATTTGAGTTTGTCTACTTGTTGAAAAGTCGCAATCTATTCCTGCATATATTCTCCTTAACCAGTTATAAGTCACGCTAGCGTTTCCTTTGAATGCCGCAGGAGCAAATACTGGTTGTTTCTTTAAATCAATATTTGTATGAGTATAAATCATTGAAGTTGAAACATCTATGGACTTTGAGTTAAAGTAAAAATCAAGGGCAGCAAACGCTTTATTATAACTTAAATAAGCTATCCTTGGAGCTATGATTGTCTGATCATCTGAAACATATAAAGCATCTTCAAGAGAGTTCGCATAATTAACAAAACCTCCCCTAACATTATAGCTGAACATACTAGAAATACGTCCCTTTAAACCTAAAGCTGTAGATACTCTTTCAACTGTATTATCTAAAGCACCGTAACTAGGATCAAAGAAATTGTTTTTTCTAATAATTGAAGAATACGTATTTATATCATTTCCACCCTTAATTATAAAATAAATATCAAGAGCATTTCTTATAGCAGCTACATTAAACTTCACATCTGGATAAAGTAAAGCTGGTCTTGTTTGATGATTCAAGCCACTTGTATCCCGATGTTGCGGAAGAGTGATACGAAGACCTGCGCTCAATGATATCCTATCTTGTTCATAAACATATTTTGGAGTTAGATACACATTGTTAACCAAAGAATTATATGCACCACTATACGCTGCCATATTAATTCCAGCATCTATTAAGACTCTATGGTTATCTCTAATAACAGGACCCGTACTAAAATAAAAACTAAAATTATGCTCTGATAATTTATCTCTAGCTGCACTGATATAAGCTAACTTATCTTTAGCATATCTATAATCTACGCCAAAATCATAATGGAATCTAATTTCTTTATTAGACCTTGAGAAAACACGAAAAGACATATCCAAAGCATCAAAGTTACGCTTTTTATAATTATCCTTCTGCGCAAGTCCATCATAATCAACATTCATTAGTAAGCTTAATTTTTCCCAATCGAAACCTGCATCAACACCAACTATAGACTTTGAATTATAACCCCTAAATTTGGGAGTATTCTTTGTCCATGGCTTAATATTAATATTTAATGAATCCACATAGTTTCCAAAATAAGAGTGGTGCCCAGCATATACATTCACTTTAAAGGCTCCCTTTAATTTTGGCGACCATATGAAGTCTAAATATGGATGAAATGTATATCCCAAACCTGCCTTTAAGTATAATGAAGAGCCACTATCTATCTCAGCCTCTGGTCGCATAGTTAGTAAATAAGGATTAAAATCATAGGCTCCCCTGTATGTGCTCTTATATGAATCATAATCAAACTCTAAATCAAAATGTAAGACAGAGTCTGGTACTGCCATTTTTAAATCAGGCTTCTTGATTTGAATTAATTTTGCCTCATACGCTTTCCTCACTTCCACTACAGGTGACAAGTCTTGGGAATAGCCTTCAAAGGATAAAAATGACAATAAGATTATTGATAGAAATTTTATATTCGATTTCATATTCAGTTTCATATTAAATTTCTGCTAATTTTTTAAGTCTTAATTCTACATTACTTAGTACATCATCCTCATTTCCTTGTGGCTTGTAACCATCTCTAATACTTTCGAATGTAGCCTTTGCTTGAACTGGCTGGTCAAGTTCCATATAAGTATCTCCTAAAACTATGAATGATTTAGCTAACCAATAAGTTTGTCTACTTCCAGCACCAGAGAAAGCAAAAACTTTGTCTTGAACAAGATTAAACTCACCCTTATCGTAGTGGTCTAGGATAATTAAATAAGTAGCTTCTGCACCATAGGCATCTGTAGGCTGTTGTGACAAGGTCTTAAATATTGCAAATGCCTCATTTCTCTTGCTTGTAGCCAAATAAGATTTAGCCTTCGTATAACTAGCCTCACGTTTAATAGAGTTATCTAAAAGAGCCTCTTTCAAAAGCACATCTGCACATACAATTGCCTCTTTATAATTTTGCGCATTAAATGCAGCCCGCATCATTCCTATTTTCGCTGTCAACTTATTCTCTTCAAAGCGCGCTGATGCAAGAAGTTTTGAATAAGCTTCATATGCATCATTATACCTCTGCAATGTAAAGGCTGTTGCCGCATATCTCACCAATGAGAGCTCAACAAATGCTCCGTCTCCCCTTGCAATAACCTCTGAGTATAAATCATTAGCTTTTTCAAGCTCATTTTGTTCCCTATAAATCTCAGCAGTATAGTATTTTGCCTTATACAAATGTCTACCAGATGGATATGTCGAGATGTAAGATTGCAAGCTTAGCAATGCCTTTGTATAATCTCCGGCATTGAAATGTTGTTCAGCAGCATTGAAAATGATATCTTCTTTTTCTTCAGCCGTTTTAACAGTTCCTTTGCCTATAGATTCTATATACGCAAGATATTCATCTGATCTTCTTAAATCTGCATAAATTGATTCAATAGCAAGAAGAGCATCCTCCATATAACCCGAATTCGGATATAACTCTACAACTTGTTTATAAAAATCCAAGGCATCATCACTTTCACCATTATTTCTTGCCAACATTGCAAGTTCAATCGTAGACCTAGCTATTTGTGTTGTATCTCTAGAAGTCTCTGTAACTTGTTTAAATACTGAATATGCTTTTGGTGTATCATTCTTTTCTACATAGGCTCTTCCAAGCTCAAACATAGCGTCTTCATAAAACTCAGCTACAGGAGATGCCGAAGTAACCTTAGATAAAACATTGATTTTCTTATCTTTATATCCCGAAAGACCATAAGATACTGCAGACTGGTAGTATGGATATATATCATTAACATCAAAGAACTTGTCTGTCACTTTATCATATGCTTTTGCTGCATCTAAATATTTGCCTTGAATAAAGTAGCAATCGGCCTTTCTTTCCATCGCATCCTTTGTATATTTTTCTGTTCCTTCAGATATATATCGATCAAACCACTTAATTGCACCCGGATAATCCTTCTCCATAAAATAGCAGTAAGCTACGTTATAAAGTATATTATCATATTCTTCTTCACCATATAAGGCAGATAAGTTATACAGTGAATTAAAAATTTCACGGGCCTTTGCAAACTCCCCATCCCTATAATAAGATTCACCTATCCAATACTGTGAAAGTTGAGAAAGCCTTGTATTCTTCTCTGAAAAATATATCACAGTGTTAAGATATGGCAATGCACGACGATAAGAGCCTCTATCTATGAGTTGAGTTGCCCGCAGATAATTCGCCTTGACATAGTTAGATTTCATATCTGGTTTTAACTCCTCAATATTATCATAAGCATCAATAGCTGCTCCATAATCCCTATTATGTAGAGCTGCTACTGCCATATATGAGTAAATTTTCTCATTTTTTTCACGCATATAATACTTCTTTATGAACTCATTAAAAACAGATGTATCTGTATTAAGGTCAAAAGCAAGTTTTGCATAATTAAAATAAGCATCTTCAGTAATAGATGGGCTTACTTCTATTTGAGAAGCGGCTTTAAATGCATCAAGTGCTGCTACTTTATTTTTTGTTTGAAGATAACTATAACCTAAATGGTAATTAACCATTTGACCTAAAGAGTCAGTTTTTGCTTCAATTTTAGAAAAATTCTCAATAGCTCCTTTATAATCTTCTAAAGCGTATAATAATGAACCAGTATAATAATAGTCATTTATAGTCTTATCTTCTTCTGCTATTTTAGTTAGGCCGTAATATTTTTGAGCATTTTCAGCATCACCTTTTATTAAGAAAGACTCTGAAATAAATCTAGCAACTTGTGACTTTCTTTGGTCAGAAACAATATTATAAATCTCTGGACCATATTTAGTTACATATTCATAGTCCTTTAGCGTAAAATGACAATCCAATATGTAGAAGCTTGCTATTTCTTTGAAGCGCAAATCTTTTGAAGCCTTATCGAACCAATCTATCGCTGTACGATAATTCTTTGCCTCATAATTCATATATGCAATTGAATACCTAGCCGCCGCAGAAAATTCAGAGTGTGGCATAGCTTCAACCTTCTTAAAACCAGTCATCGCTTCATCCAATAATCCTATTTCCCAATACGAATATGATTTAAAGAACATATGTGCGGGTCTCTCTGTTTTTGGAAGTTGCTTAGGTAGTACTAATGTGAACTGCTCAGATGCTTCATAATATGATTGTTTAGCAAAAAGGTTCATTGCATATTGATATCTCATAGCTGGTATTAAAGTAGATGAAGGATGTTCAGCAATAAACCTCATCATCCTGTCTTCATAGCCAGCAGCACGACTTTTTATATCACAGTAAATAGCATAAGCACCTGCATCATCGTCTGCTGTTTTTCTTGCTAAATCTGAAAAGATAGTCTCTGCTCTATTGAACATACCCTTGTCCATTATATCCAGAGCGTATCTAAACTCTTTTTGTCTTATTTCATCTAATTTATTTTTTCCATCATTTGCGGAAAGAGCTTGAAGAAATGCTGTAGAAATTATAGTAGAAATAAATATAAATCTAAATATCTTTATCATCATAAATAAATTTTTACAAATTTAACTAATTTTCCACTATCTTTGTAAGAATTGGGTTGATTTTTATCATAATAACATATGTCAGATACAAATAGCATACTAATTTCATTTGAAGATGCAGTGATTCTAAATGGAGAGAGTCCTGTTATATATAATTTAAATATGGAAGTTAAGGCCGGGGACTTTGTATATATTGTTGGGAAAGTAGGTACTGGTAAGACTTCAATTATCCGTTCAATCAATGCTGAGAATAGTTTAGGAGGTGGAGAAGGTAAGGTTTGTGGCTATGACCTTAATAACTTAAAAGATAAAGATATTCCACATTTGAGAAGAAAAATGGGCGTTGTTTTTCAAGATTTTCAACTTTTAATGGATAGAGACGTTGAAGCAAACCTAAGCTTTGTACTCAGATCCATTGGTTGGAAGGATGAAAATTTAATTAATAAAAGGATAACATCAGTATTAGAAGCAGTAGGAATGGCTAGAAAGGCTCATAAAATGCCTCATCAACTATCTGGTGGAGAACAACAAAGAATTTCTATAGCTCGTGCTCTTTTGAATGAACCAGTGCTAATATTAGCTGATGAGCCTACAGGTAATCTAGATAGCGAAACTGCTGATGGCATTATGCAACTTCTTACCACTATTAACCAAGAAAGAGGCACTGCCATTGTAATGGTTACTCATAACCTTCAAATATTTGAAAAATATAAAGGTAGGGTTATGGTGTGCAAGAACGAGACCTGTGTAGAAGAAGATGAATTTGAAGAGAAAATTATCTATACTGAAGACCAAGAAGTAAAGGACTTAGTTGAAAAAGGTGAGTAAAAATGGATGATAGTAGAAAAGAATTATTTCATAATGTAACAAAATGGTTTTCCGAAAATATGGAGGAACCTAAGACTGAGTTAGAATATGACTCCCCTTTTCACCTACTAATAGCTGTTATACTTTCCGCACAATGCACTGATAAGAGGGTAAATATTACCACTCCACCTCTATTCAAGAGATTTCCAACACCTGAGTCACTTGCAGAAGCCAGCTTTGAAGAAGTATATGACTTAATTAAGTCTATCACATTTCCTAATAACAAGGCAAAGCATCTAATAAGAATGGCTGAAAAGCTTGTTGCTGATTTTAATTCTATCGTCCCTTCTGAAATAGAGGATTTGGAATCCCTTCCTGGTGTAGGACGCAAAACTGCTAATGTTATAGCCTCTGTTATATATAATAAACCAGTGATAGCTGTTGATACTCACGTATTTAGAGTCTCTAAACGACTTGGATTATCTTTTGGTACAACAGTAGAAGAAGTTGAGAAAGACTTAACTAAAGGCTTTGCTAAAGAAGTACGTAGAGATGCCCATCATTGGTTAATTCTTCATGGAAGATATATTTGTACAGCTAGGAAACCTAAATGTGACAAATGTGGTCTTCAAGACTTATGTATGGAATACAAAACCAACTCTATCTAGGTTAAATACAATGAGAACCCAAATTAATCCCTTTAGATATTCACCTACTAAAGAAGTAATTCAAGCAGCAGATTCTCTTATAGAGCATATTAAGCAATCTGAGCATAATGAATCTTTTAGTGAGGGAAAAATGTTAGGGATAATGATTGTGAAGCCTCATTCCCAGGAACACAATGAAGAAATTCATTATATAAATGACTTCCATTATATAGCTGCTTTTTCTGGCAATGTTGGTGGAAATAGCATAATTAAAGGCTTTGTTCCTCCGATTTATAATCTTTTAGATAAGGATGGGCATTTCAAAAAGGAAGAAGCTAATATTTCAAAAATCAATACCTTAATTAATGAGATTCAAAAAGGAGAAAAATTACTTTCGCTTAAATCAGAACTTCAAAAAATGGAAGCTGAATACGAAAGAAAGTCTTTAGAAATTAGGGATGAAATGTCTAAGGCTAGAGCAGATAGGGAAAAAACCAGGGCTGGTTGCAATGATTCAATTGTTTTGGCTAGGCTAATAAATGAAAGTCAAAATGAAAAGGCAAGTTTTAGAAGATTCAAGAAAGAATATGAGCAAAACTTAAATGTTTTACTATCTAAAATACAATTGGTTGAATTAGAGATAAATGCTTTGAAGTTGAAGAGGTCTCAAATGTCAGAGAACTTACAAAACTGGATTTTTAGACATTATATTATACATAATTTCAGTGGAGAAGAGAGCAATATCTATGAGGTTTTTAAAGAGCATAAACTAATTCCTCCAGGAGGAAGCGGAGATTGTGCGGCAGTTAAGCTTTTTGAATATGCAATTCAACATAAATTAGAACCATTAGCTTTAGGTGAGTTTTGGTATGGAAAATCTCCAGAAGGTCCTGTAAGAAACCACGGTGATTTTTATCCTGCTTGCACTAATAAATGCGGAATTATTCTACCTTGGATGATGAGGGGATTATACAGCGAAAACAATGAAAAAGATATATTAAATCAACTCGTTGATATCAAAGATATTCTCTTTGAAGATGAATATTTAATTGTAGTAAATAAACAAGCTGGAGTGCCATCTGTCCCAGGTTTAGATGGACAAAAGTCATTAATAGAGACTCTTCAAGAGCAACTCGGAGTAAAGCTTTTCGTTGTTCATAGGTTGGATATGGATACTTCTGGCCTTATTATTTATGCTAAATCTCAAGAAACAGCCTCTATAATGCAAGCACAATTTGAAAATAGAAGTATTAAAAAAACATATAGGGCAAGACTACGACCTACAACTAAATATGATACAGTAAAAGACTTTAAGCCTAGAGATAATGGGGAAATAAGCCTCCCCCTATCGCCCATTTATGAAGACAGGCCTAGACAAATGGTCGATTTCAATAATGGGAAAGAGGCCATTACTAAATATGAAATAGAGAAAGTTTATAAAGATGGAAGCATTGATGTACTATTTTATCCTGAAACTGGTCGCACTCACCAACTTAGAGTCCATGCAGCCCATCACCTTGGTCTAGGTAGGCCCATACTCGGAGATAAGTTATACGGTGGATCTAGAACTGAAAATCGTTTAATGCTTGAAGCTTGCCAAATTTCCTTTGCACATCCTGTTACCAATGTAATACATTCAATTAGTTCTATCTCTGAACTATAATAGCTTTTATAAACAAAAAAGCGATTAAAACTAAGTTTAACCGCTAATTGTACCTTATGTCTTGTGAAGAAATTATTTCTTCTTATATCTTTGATAGAATTTATCAACACGACCTGCAGTATCAACAAGTTTCATCTTACCAGTATAGAATGGGTGAGATGTGTTCGAGATCTCGACTTTAATTACAGGGTATTCAACACCATCAACTTCAACTGTCTCTTTTGAGTTAGCGCAAGAGCGAGTGACGAATACTTCATCGTTTGACATATCCTTGAAAGCTACAAGACGGTAGGTTTCGGGATGTAATCCTTTTTTCATTTCTTTATATTTTTAGTTAACTAATTTTCTTTTTAAGAACCGCAAATTTACAATATTTTTACATAACAACCAAAAAATCTCAAAATAAATTCAAATTTTTCTCTATTATTTCATCCTTACAGGCGGATTATCATATAAAATAAAACGTTTTGCCTTACGAATCCACTTTTGTTCTTCCACTTTTACATATTCCTTCATATCATCCAACGAAACTTTACCATTGAGATAATCCATTAAAGTTGCATCTGAAAGTTTAGCTTCAAAGCCTGCTTCAAATTTAAATTCAGGATGCTTTTCTTTAAAATATCTCATTAGCTGAAGAGTATGTAGGAGTGAATGATATTCAAATCCTGGTTGAAGTATAATTTGATATCCATAACATCTTTCTCCTTCATATCTACCAGCTGAAGGCATAAAAGAACAAGGCCTCATTAACACACCATCTGGGACAGGCAGATTAGGATCATTAGGAGTAGCAACTATAAATGGTGCACCTATATATTCGTATGGTCTTGTTGTTCCTATTCCAGGAGTTACATTAGTATTATTCCATAAACCACCACCACTGTACATTTCGCTTGTAAACAAGCCTGGGATATCTGATGCAGGTGCAATTGTCCAAGGCATGTACTGTTTGTTCTCAGATGCAAGAGCCGAAATAATATGTAATGGAAACTTAGCGTTAATCTCCGTATAATACAAGTTAGCTAATTCTCCTAGCGTAAGTCCATGACGATGAGTCACTTTAGGAACATTCATCTCTGAAGGAGAAGATGTAATAGAACCTTCAACTACCCTACCTGCAGGATTTATATGATCTACAATGTATAAAGAAGGAGCATCATCTTTCATATCTTTAAGAACAGACATTAATCCCATTACATCTTTTGTATAGTTAAAGTATCTAGAACCAACATCTTGAATTTCAACGACAATTGCTGTTAGATTTTCTAATTCTTCTGGAGCATACTGAATATGATTGGTTCCTGGTGTCAACTCTGTGTCTCGTGGAGCAAAAATTGCCTTTAGATTGCCTCTTGACCTAAATATTTCATACATATAATTACCAGTTGATGCATCCCAACAGTTTTGGGTGCAAAAACAAGCTACATCACCTTCTAAAAGAGCCTTATCCAACTGCTCTGCTAATGGTGTTGTTCTAAAAGAAAACATTACTTACCTAACTTCTTATTAACTAAATCTATAACTTCTTGGGCAAGAGCTACTGCAGCCTCTTCTGTTGGAGCCTCTGCATAAATTCTAATTATTGGCTCTGTATTAGAACGACGTAGATGTACCCATTCTCTTTTCTTTTCAAAAGATATTTTTACTCCATCAATAGTATTTATATCTTCTGAAGCATAAGTTAATTTAACATAGTCTAAAATCTTATCAATCAACTTACTATCTGATAGGGCAATTTTATTTTTAGCAATAAAATACTCTGGATATGTAGCCCTTAATGTTGAAACCTTACATTTTTTATTAGCTAGATGAGTCAAGAAAAGAGCTAGCCCCACAATTGCATCACGACCATAATGAAGGGCTGGGTATATGACTCCACCATTTCCTTCACCACCGAAAACACATTGTTCCTCTTTCATTTTAGTTACAACATTTACTTCTCCTACTGCTGCCGCAAAGTATTCTCCGCCATATTTCTCAGTTATATCTCTTAAAGCTCTCGATGATGATAGATTTGAGGCAGTTGTAGGAAGGTATGGAGATGAAATATCTTCTAATGACTGACCTGTTTCTAATGCCTTATTATATATTCTAGACAGTAGGTAATCAGCTATTGTTACAAGAGTATATTCTTCACCAAAAGCTTCTCCATCTTCACATATTAATGCAAGTCTATCAACATCTGGATCCACAGATACTCCAAAATTTGCCTTATGTTTAACTACAGCATTTGATAAATCTACAAGATTTTCAGGAAGTGGTTCAGGATTATGTGCAAACTCCCCTGTTGGCTCACAATTTAGTTCGATACACTCTACTCCTAGCCTATTAAGAAGTCTAGGCACTATTATTCCGCCCACCGAGTTTACTGCATCCACAACAACTTTAAAACCAGCTGACTTAATAGCCTCAACATCAACGGTTTCTAGAGCAAGAACTGCATCTATATGGTCGTCAGTAAAGTCTTTGTACTCCATTACACCTAGTGAATCAACATCAGCAAACGTAAACACTTCGCTTTCAGCACACTCCAATATTGCCGCTCCTTCTTGAGCATTTAAGAATTCTCCCTTTTCATTGAGAAGTTTAAGAGCATTCCATTGTTTAGGATTATGTGACGCTGTCAAAATAATACCTCCATCTGCTTCTTCAAATACTACTGCCATTTCTACTGTAGGAGTAGAAGCAAACCCTGCATTAACCACATCAACACCACAAGATAATAAAGTACCACAAACTAATTGTTCTACCATTTCGCCAGAAAGACGTGCATCCTTGCCAACAACGACCTTATATCTCTCCTCAGCCAGCTTTGGTCTACGCTGTTTCATCTTCACACTATATGCATATGTAAATTTTACAATATCGATAGGGGTTAGGGCCTCACCTGGCGCTCCACCAATCGTTCCCCTGATACCAGAAATAGATTTTATTAATGCCATATTTTATAATTTAATAAGATTACAAAATTAGAATTTTATGATTTTATTAACAAATATAATATTATTTTTGCAGCCTTTCTAATAACTATAATATGAGAGCAGTTTCACTTTTGGTTTTTACAGTTATTGTAACCCTAGTCTTCAAAGGTGAAAGCATACAATGGAACCATATTGTTGCTTTCTTTTGCCTTATTGCCGCTGTTTTCTTTGTTTTCTTGAAATAATTTTTTTAAGTAAATATTTGGAAAGGAAAAAAATAGTCTATATTTTTGCAGTCCTAAAAAATAGAAATGCTCGGTTCGTCTAACGGTTAGGACTCAAGATTCTCATTCTTGCAATAGGGGTTCGATTCCCCTACCGAGTACAAAACTCCACAATGTGGAGTTTTTTTTATTTAAAAGACTTCATATATTTGCAATTGCAAAATTAGAATACAATGAAAATAAAATCAGGCTTTGTCCTTCGTGAAATGTTAGGAGAAAACATCGTTACTGCTGAAGGACTTGAAAATATTAACTTCAATAAATTAATCTCTTTAAATAGTACTGCTGCATTCTTATGGGAAAAACTCATTGGTAAAGAGTTCTCAGTAGAAGATATGGCCAGACTTCTTGTTGAAGAATATGAAATCGACAAAGACCTTGCGTTAAAAGATTCTAAAAATCTATGCAAAGCTTGGATTGATGCAGGTATTGTTGAAAAATAGTTACCAGTACACACTTAGGCTTATACCTCCACGGACTAAGTTTTGCTCTTGTCGACTTATGTCATTTGTACTACACATAGGTTTTAAATCATAACTCACAAACCCTGACAACTCATAGCTACCTACTCCAAGACCTAGCCTAAGGCCTGCGCTATAAGACTTTTGGTTGATATATTCAAAATGGTGAATATTAAGGTTTACTCCCAATTCTCCACCTAAATACATATAGAAAGAATCTTTAGTTTTCTTTCTGATAATATTATATTTAGGGCTTAAATAAAATCTAAATTGCCAACGATCCCAACCAGTCAAATAAGGCTCTACTGTAGTTGAATTGTATGCTAATGGTGCATAAAAGGTCTTAACACCTATTTCACACATACCGCGGTTAAAATAGTTTCCAACATTAAAGCCCATACCCACACCATAAAAGCCTGTTTCATTTTGATTAAACTCTTCACTAAAAAATTCTGTGTGTATACTAACTCCATATGTAAAACCAATTGGTCTAACTGCATCCATTCTATTTTTTCTCAAAGATGATTTTGGCTCAGAACCCTTAGGCAATACTCCATTAATTGCTTTAGGAGTGTCTAAAACCACTTTAATTTTTGAAGGAGAGTAAGTGTTGATATTTATTTCTTGTATTATTTCTTCGTGACCTTTAAGTTTACACTTAGCAATGTATTTACCCTCATCAAGCACTCCTTTCCAGCTACCATGTGCAAGAAATACATCATTTAAATAAATAGCAGCATTTGGTTTACCATTAACTATTATGCTTACTTCTTTAAAGTTTTGTGCAAAAGCCAGAACACCAAAAAGAAAAAGAAATGTAGATATAATGATTTTATGTAGACTTTGCATAACATTATATTTTATCTAGAACCAAAAATCAAAGTTCCTATTCTAATCATAGTAGACCCATATTCTATTGCTAAGTGATAATCACCAGACATACCTATAGACAACTCTTTGAGTGGCAAGTTTTTATATTTTTCTTTAATAGATTTGAAAAAAGAATAAATAGTATGGAATTCATTTTTGATTTTCTCTTGGTCTTCAGTAAATGTTGCCATCCCCATTAAACCACTAAAGCTTACATTAGGAAAAGACATTGCATTATCAAGAATATAAACTATCTCATCTTTTGTAAATCCTTGTTTACTTTCCTCCTCAGCAATATGGAGCTGAAGTAGCACATTTATCTTTGTATTTGCATTAGCTGCCCAGGTTTGTATAGATTTTAGAAGCCTAATGGAATCCACAGATTGAACTAAATCCACATACGGTAAGACCATTTTTAATTTATTCCTCTGGAGATGTCCAATAAAATGAAAAGATATATCTTGTAAAAAATCTTCACCCCTTTCACATCTTAACTCTTCTATAGTTTCAACTTTTTCTAAAAGCTCCTGTGCTCTACTTTCAGCGAAGATTCTCTGCCCTGATTCATATGCCTCTATAATAGACTCTATAGGGTGAAATTTCGAAACTGCCACCAGCTTTACTTGCGGTGGCAGTTCTAGTTTTATAATATTTAGAGTCTCTTTAATCATTAACGTCTTCTATTTTTTTGTTTGGCCATCTGCTCCTGCATTCTTTGCGCCTCCTCCAGACGTAGTTGCCATTTCGATTTTTTTACAGGTTTATTTGCAGAATCTTTGAGTTTAGCCAATATTTTTTCTTCTTTAACGAAAAACTTACGAATTATCCATGTTTGAAGCATTGTAATAATGTTTGACAAAAGATAATAGTAACTTAGTCCACTTGAAAGATTATTACCAATGAAAAGCATCATAATAGGCATCATATATAAAGTCATAAACTTCATACTAGCCATATTAGGGTCATCCGACATTTGACTTGCATTCATTTTTGAATATAGGAACATTGATATCGCCATCAATAGCGCAAATAATGACACGTGATCCCCATAAAGTGGAATCTTAAATGGTAAATCAAGAATTGAATCATATGCACTTAAATCACTAGCCCATAAGAAACTCTCCTGACGAAGTTCAATTGAAGCAGGGAAGAAGCGGAACATCGCAAATAGAATTGGGAATTGTAGTAACATAGGTAGACAGCCACCCATAGGACTCACTCCCGCCCTCTTATATAAATCCATCATCGCCTGCTGCTTCTTCATCGCGTCTTCCTGTTTAGGATATTTTTCATTCAGCTTATTTATCTCTGGCTTTAAAACAGCCATCTTAGCTGAAGACAGATAAGACTTAATAGTTAGCGGAGAAAGAACTATCTTAATAATCAAAGTCAAAAGCAAGATGATTATTCCATAATTTGAAATAAACCTACCTAAAAAGTTAAATGTAGGAATAATAATCCAACGGCTAACCCATCCAATTAACCAGCCTCCAAGTGGAATAATCTTCTCATATTCAAGATCATACTGCTTTAGTTCTTGATATGAGTTAGGACCGAAATAGAAATCAAAACGATGACTAAAATCCGTCGATGTTGGGTTTATATCAAGTTTAGCTAATGCCTTTCCATTCATCAAATCTGGCGTATCCTCGCCAAAAAATTCTACACTTAAATCTGCCATTGTAAAATCATTACCTGCAGTCATAATTGCGGAAAAGAATTGCTGTTGGAAAGCAAACCATTTGACCTTTGTAGTTACATTCTCTGAACCATTCCTAGCTCTAGTTACTTCCTCTACCTCTAAATCACTAGCATTGCAATAGCTTAGTTTTGAATAGTTTTGCTCATTTTTACGCCCTTTCTCCATACTTGGGATTGTAATATCCCAATTCACGTTCATAGATGTAATATTGCGAGGTATTATATCATTCATACCCACAAAAGACATCTCATTTTTCACCATATATGAGTTAGGTGTTAACCAATACTTTTGTTGAATATAGGCTCCATTAGAAAATGGTAGCCTCATTACTATTGTTGAGTCAGTAAGTTCTGCTAACTCAAAAGTAAAATCAGAAGTATTAATCAATTCACCAGTATAAATTTCATAACCCAAATTACTTTGACCTGGTTTGAAAATATATAGGTCTGTACTATCGTAATTGCGATAATTATAAAGCTTAGCACTATAAGGCTGTGCTCCCTTAGTAGTAAATTCTACTTCAAATAGCTCATTGAATAAGGTATAAGTCGTATCTGCTAGTTGACTAGCTGCTGTTAACAAGGTGTCTTTGTACCTAACTATATTATCAGTTGTTGCTGTTGTTGGTACAACTGGAGTAATAGACTGTTCTGCTGGAACTGGACTCGCGGCCCTCTCGGCTGAATCTAACATCCATTGTTCAAGATGATGAGCAGCTGCTATTGAATCTTGTACTGCTTGATATTCTCTCTGTTTTTGATATTCTCGTGATTGGTACCAGCTGAAGCCAAATATAATAAAGCCAATCAGCACAAAGCCAATAATCGTATTCTTATTCATTCTTAATTATCTTTATTTTCTAGGTTTCTAATTTGCTCAGCTAGTTCTGCTAAATTTTCCTTCGCTTTTGCAATTCTTTCTTCCATCTGTTTAATTAAAGCTTGTGATTTTTTAGACATAGCAAAGAAACCAATATTGTTTTCATATGTAACAATATCCTGTTCTAACTTATTATACTTTTGAATCAATATATCTTTCTCACTCAATTGCTTACCTTGACGTTGCCTACGAAAACCATCTCTCGGGAATTTAGATTTAAGAGCATCTCTATATGCCTTAGCAATATTATCTTTTTCTTTATATGGAACAAAACCAATCTCTTGCCATCTAGTAATGAAATTTTGCATTGCAATTTGGTCTTCAGCAGTATTGGTTAATTTATAAGCATTTATTTCTTCAATTAAATGCCTTTTTGCCTTAAGATTACCGTAATAATCATTTTCTGGTTTAACATTCTTATCTCTTTCCGCAAAAAACTCATCACAAGCAGCACGGAACCTTTTCCATAAAGCATCAGACTTCTTGCGTGGAACAGGACCGATCTCTTTCCATTGCTTTTGAAGATTGATGAACTCATCAGTAGTCTTCTTCCAATCTGTACTAGTCTTTAGAGCTTCCGCAGCCTCACAAAGAGCTACTTTCTTATCAAGATTCTCATTAATGTTCTCTTTATACTCACTGTAGAATTCACGTTTGCGATCATAGAACTTATCACAGGCTGCACGGAATCTATCGTATATCCTTTGATTCTCCTTTTTAGTAGCATAACCTATTGTTCTCCACTCGCTTTGTATATCCTCAATTTCTTTTGACAAAGAATTCCAATCATTAGAAGTTGTAATTTCTATTTCTGAAATTTTCTCAACTTTTTCACAAAGTTTTGTTTTAGCAACAAGATTTTCTTCGTATTGCTGTTTTCTATCCTCAAAATGAGCTTGATATTTCTTATTTATTACAGCTGTAGCTTCTCTAAAACGCTCCCAAATACTTTCTCTATATTCTTTAGCTACAGGGCCATACTCTTTCCATTCATCGTGGAGTTTTTGAAGCTTTTTAAATGCCTCTACTATATTAGTATGATTTGCAAGAGCTTCTGCTTGAAGACATAAGCCCTCTTTAATTTCAAGATTTTTCTTAAAGTCAAGATCACGTAGTTCACGATGAATAGTTACTTTATCATAGAAGTTTTCTACATTAACCTGGTAATTATTATTTAAATCCCTGAATTTATGCGCTGGAACTGGACCAATTGCCCTCCAACGATTTTGAATTTCCCTAAACTCTGGGAAAGTAACATTGATTTCTTCTTGTTTCTCTAGCAATGCTCTTAGGTCTTCTAAGACTTTCTCTTTGAGCACTAGATTCTCCTCACGCTCTTTCTCAAGTTGCCTATTATATTGAACGCGTTCTTTCTTATAAATATTATAAAAGTCCTTGAAAATAGCTTCAATTTGCGCATAAGAGTGTTGTTTTACATCTGATACCTCTAACTCTTCCAGAGGAACAGAACCTTCAACCTTAGTTTCAGCTTTTTCTGCATTCAACTTCTTGTAAAAAGCTTTCCTAAGATTTTCAATCTCTTTTTGCATATTCATCCTATTCTCATTCCGAATTAGTCCTTCAAGTAATTGAACTAACTCAACAAGACTTTTTTCAGAGTAATTGACAGCATCTTCAACGTCTTCTTCTGTTTCGTCAACAACATCATCAACTGTTTCTTCTACTTCTTCATCAATTGTTTCTTCAACAACTTCATTGATAGTCTCTTCAACACTCTCCGCTACATCTGGCAAATTAGTTGCGCCAGGAATAATTTCTTCACTCATAATTATGGAGTTTAATAGTTTATAATCCAATCATCTTACAAAGATACCATTTTTTTAGTAAAAATTTAAATCTAATGAATTTTATTATAGAAATACTTGAAAAGATTCTTACTAAAATGCTATTTTTGTAAATCTAAGATTTTAAAATATGAGAATTGATATAATTACAGTACTTCCAGAATTGTTAGATAGTCCATTTTCACACTCTATTGTTGCACGTGCCATTGAAAAAGGTATCGTAGATATTCACCTTCATAATCCCAGAAAATATGGAAAAGGGCCAAGGCAGCAAGTAGATGACTATAGTTACGGTGGTGATGCTGGTATGGTGCTTATGCTTGAGCCAATATATATGCTAATTGAAGAGCTAAAGGCAGAAAGAGATTATGATGAGATTATATATATGTCTCCTGATGGTGAAATCCTAAATCAAAATATAGCTAATGAATTATCGCTCAAGGGTAATATGATTATCTTATGCGGTCATTACAAGGGTATAGATCACCGCATTAGAGAGCATTTGATTACTCGCGAGATTTCTATTGGTGATTATGTTTTAAGTGGTGGAGAAATACCTGCAGCAATCTTGGTAGATTCAATAATAAGGCTTATACCAGGGGCAATATCTGATGAAACATCTGCTTTGAGTGATTGCTTCCAAGATGGGTTATTATCCCCTCCTATTTATACTCGTCCTGCTGAGTTCAATGGTTGGAAAGTTCCTGATGTTCTTTTAAGTGGCAATCCTAAATTGATTAGAGCATGGCAAGATGAACAAGCAATCGAGAGAACAAAGAAGCTCCGACCTGGCTTACTTAAGGAATAAATAGATAAATCCACCACTAAATATTATAATTTATAACTAAATAGTAAAATTTCTTAAAAAATTTCATAGAAACATTTGGAAGTAAAGAAAGAATTCCTATATTTGTCACATAACAGTTTGAGTTTATAAGTGCAACTTTGAAAAAGGTTGAAATTTATAAGCAAATTCTGCTAACCACTAATAATTAATCATTCCTAGTGAAGGAAAAATACACAACTAACTAACCTAAAAAGATCCCGCAGTGATGCGGGATTTTTGTTTGTTCACCTCTTTGCAATTATCTATATTTGTAAGACTCTTTAATTTTTACATTATTATGACCAAAATCTACAGATTCATAACGATAGCTTTAAGTTTATTCTGCTTTACTTCTATTCAAGCAAGTACTCTAGACTTTGCTGATTATAAAGCACATAGCATTACCTTCAATACCCCTAGTATTAGATGGGAAGAAAGTCTTCCACTTGGGAATGGTCGATTTGGAATGATGCCATATGGTGGTATTGAAGAAGAAAGAATTATCTTAAATGACATTAGTCTTTGGAGCGGATGTGAATATGATTATGCCAATCCAGATGCTGCTAAGAGTTTGGATGAAATAAGAACTCTTCTACTTGAGGGCAAGAATGCAGAAGCTCAAGATATAATGTACAAAAGATTTACACCTAAAAAATCTACAACTGGTGGGACCTATGGAAGTTATCAATGTCTTGGAGAATTATTTATTAATCAAAGATATAATACTACAAATCCAGAAGCACAAAATTATATCAGGTCTCTTGACTTAACGACTGCAACAGCTACTACAAGCTACTCAATCAATGGCATTTATTATTCTAGAAATTACTATGTAGATAGAAATTTAGATTTAATAATTGTGCACATTAGTACAGATACACCAGGTGAAATTAATTTTTCAACTGGAATTCATAGGGGTAAATGGACAGTACCTGAATTAATTTTAGATAAAGAAGTAATTGAACTATCTGGAGTGCTAAATAGTGGCCTAAATGATAATCCAGCAACAGAAGTAGATGAAAGTAAAGGGATGAAATATGCTGCTTATTCTAAAGTTTTTGCATATGGGAAGCAGGCAAATGTTAGTTTAAATGAAGAAAGGACAGAAATTGATGTAGAAAATGCTGATGAAGCATGGATAGTAGTTAGCGCATCCACAACGTATTTTGAAGGAAAAGACTATAAAAATCTTGCATTAGAGCGCCTAGAAAATGTCTTTAATCCAGATTTTTTTACTAAAGCTTATGAAAAATCAATTGAAAACTATAATGGATTTTATAATAGAGCCGAACTCAATATCCAAAATGATGATTTAGCAAGTTTGTATTACAATTATGGTAGATATTTATTGATTTCAAGCACTCGAATAGGAAGCCTTCCTCCAAATCTCCAAGGACTTTGGGCAAATACTATTAGCACCCCCTGGAATGGCGATTATCATACCAATATAAATGTGCAGATGAACCATTGGATAGCTGAACCAGGTAACCTTAGTGAACTTCATCTTCCTCTTATTGAATTAGTTAAACGCTTTGTGCCAAGTGGAGAGAAATCTGCAAAGGATTTCTATGGAGAAAATACTGAAGGTTGGGTACAACATATGATGACAAACATATGGAACTATACAGCTCCGGGAGAAGACCCATCCTGGGGAGCAACAAACACTGGTGGCGCTTGGCTATGTGCTCATCTTTGGGAGCATTACTTATATACTGGAGACAAGGAATACCTGGCAGAAGTCTATCCTATTCTTGTAGGTGCATCAAGATTTTTCTTAACTACAATGATAGAAGCAGATGGTTATCTAGTAACTGCACCAACTTCTTCTCCAGAAAATGCATTCTATAAAAATGGAAAGGCGGTTAATATATGTATGGGCCCAACTATGGACAATCAATTAGTTAGAGAATTATTTACCAATACTTTAGAGGCCAGAAAAATATTAAAAATAAGAGATCGCAATCTAAAAAAATCATTAAAAAAAGCTATTAAAAAACTTCCACCACATCAAATAAGTAAAGAAGGCTATTTAATGGAATGGCTTGAAGATTATGAAGAAGTTGACATAAATCATCGTCACGTTTCCCATTTATATGGACTTCATCCAAGCAATCAAATTAGTCCAAAACGTACTCCTGAACTAGCAGAAGCCTGTAAAGTAACCCTCAACAGACGTGGTGATGAAGGCACTGGTTGGAGCCGAGCATGGAAAATTAATTTCTGGGCAAGGCTAGGAGATGGAAATAGAGCATTCAAACTCCTAGAAAGCTTATTAGAACCTGCTTATTCAAAGGATACCCCTCACCAGCATACAGGCGGTACCTTCCCTAATCTATTTTGCTCACATCCCCCATTCCAAATCGATGGGAACTTCGGCGGTGCAGCTGGTATTAGCGAAATGCTCCTCCAAAGCCACGAAGGATTCATAAACCTTCTCCCTGCCCTCCCTGACACCTGGCAAGATGGCAACTTAAAAGGCTTTAAAACAAGGGGTGGGCAGACCATAGATCTCGAATGGAGAAATGGCAAACCCTACAAAGTCACGATTACTGGCGGCTGGAAAAGATTTGTGACAATAAAATATGGCAAGAAAACCAAAAGATTCTGGCTTCGCCCAAGCAAAACCAAAACTATTTACTGGTAACATTAATTAGTATTTTGGAAATTATTTATAATCTTAAAACTGAATCGCAGTAGTTGAGAACTTTTTCGCGGTGGGTAACGAAAATCATTGTTTTAGATGAGCTGTCTTGTGTTAACCGTTCAAGAAGAAGACTTTCTGTCTCTGGGTCAAGGGCTGAACTAAATTCGTCAAATAAGAGAATCGAGCCTGGACGTAGAAGGGCTCTAGCTATTGCAATTCGTTGTGCCTGGCCTTCACTCAGACCACCACCAGCTTCGAAACAAGGGGTATCGAGACCTTGTGGAAGTTCTAGGGCAAAGTCTGCAACTGCTGTATGTAAAGCTGTTTTAAGCTCATCATCTGTTGCTTCTGGATTGCCTAGATACAGATTATCTCTGACTGTACCACTAAAAAGACTATTACCTTGTGGCACATAGACAATGTTTGAACGGGTAGCAGCATCGATAACTTCCTCAGAGCCATCACTATCTGAATATATAACAATATGTCCTGAGTCTGATTTTAGGAAAGATAGAATTAGGCGTACCATAGTGCTCTTGCCTACCCCCGTTGGGCCTACGATTGCAGTACTGGAACCAGGTTTGAAATCGTATGAGAATTCTGTAAAAATTGTTTTTCCTTCAGGATATTTAAAGTCTACATTTTCAAAACGAAGTCCTACAGGAGCCTTTAATAGGCTCTGTTTGTCAATACTTTCTTGTGGCAACATTTCTATATCCGAAAGTCTATCAACAGATGCCATTGAGTGTATAATAGTAGGTAGCTGCGAGCTAATTTCAAGTATTGGCCTTTGAACTTGGCTAACTAATTGAAGAAATGCCACCATCATACCATAAGTTATAGTACCTAGTATCAATCCATTAACACTCCATAAAAATGCAACTGCATAGGCTCCCATAAATGCAAAACCTATTAATGAACGTGAAATGAGACTAAAACGAAGTCTCTTCATTTCGCTTTTATATAATATATTTTGAAGATTACCTAAGGTAGCAGCACTCTCATCTTCATAATCCATTGACTTTAACACCGCTAAATGTTGTACGTTCTCCTGAAGATGTGCTTGAACATTACTATCATCGTCTCTAATCTTCCTTGTTAATGTCTTAATTTTACCTGCCACAAATCTAGTGAGCACCAATGCAATAGGCATAATTATTACAACAATCCAAGCAAGTGAAGCATCGAGATAAAGTAGGTATGAAAAAGCTGCTATGAAATGAATAGAAGTGCCTATTACGTTAGGGATAGAAGTAGAAAATGTAGTAGAGACTACCCTTACATCTTCTTGTAAGCGATTGACAACATCCCCAGAGTGTCGAGGCTGAGAACCATCTGATTGCTGTCTTAAAAACACGTCAAAAAGTTTACCCCTTAGATCATTTCTTAATCCTACCGATGTTTTAGTTTGAAGATAGGTTTTCAGTGAATTAAATGTTACTCTTATTATAATTACAGCAAAAAGAAGTGCAGTCAAAAGCCAAGAAAAAGAGCCTGCTAAGGCTGTATCAACCAATTCTTTAGATAAATATACAAAGGAAAGCGAGCAAACAATAAGCACAAGGTGTAAAATTAGCATCCCAAAAATTGAGAAGCCATAAGGCTTAATTGCTCTGAAAAACCATCGTATATATTTTTTCATATTATTTCACTATTGTTTTATATGAAAGAATAGCAGCCTCATCATTTGGAAGACATTCTAAAGCATATGCAGGCACTGTGCCAACAACCTTTTCAACCGTCTTATGTACCGCCTCACAAGCTTTTGAATCCCATCTCATACAAGAGCATGAAGGAAGCAGTGAAGCATAGGCTTGAAGTGGAATTAACTTCTTTATCTCATTATGAGGTGCTTGTATGATTCTAACAAACGCCTTTAATGGAGCATAAACATTACGATAACAAGGTGTCTTACCACTCCAAGGAGTACCATAAAGAATAGCCTTACCATCAACCACTCTTATTACAGGATTATCATCGTTAATCAATTCAGAACCTTCTATGTTTTTCAGCCAAAGACTACTATGAGTACTCTTTCCTGTACCACTCTTACCTAAAAAGATATAAGCTCCCCCTTCGTATCCAATGACTGAAGCATGAACCATTAATGTATCTAATGGACTAGTACAGAAGGTGTAAAGTAGCATCATCGAATTACTTAATGCAAATGACAAAGCAATATCTTTATCTTTTAATGCAGTTGGAAGATATACAACATTATCCGTGTAATGATCTGAAACTACCAAAAGACAATCTGGATTTGACTTAAAATTTGAAAATCCAAAATTATACTTCCCTTCCTTATCAAATAACCAGAAAAAAGGAGCTTCATCATTGAAAACCTCTTTTGCCTCCCCTATTTCAAGGGCTTTTAACGAATCTATAAAATCTAATCTTAACCTAAAAAGAGGTTCTATATTATTGTATTCTTTGAATGGAAGATATGGACTTAAAACCTTCTCTTCTTCAAGAAAAGATGGCAGTGATACTTCAAAAGTATGGCCAGCAACTGTATATTTAAATGAATTTTCCATAAAACTTTCAAATATAGTTATTTTTATGAGTACTTTTGTAATCTAATGTCAAGAATATGGTAGAACACTCTATTAAAAATAGCCTTATGATGGAGGAGATAAAAAATCTTATATCCGAGGGAAAATCTGTAACCATAAAAGTCAAAGGCTATAGTATGAGTCCGTTTTTAGTTCATGAAAGAGATAATATATGTCTTACTGGATGGAATGATGAGGATATAGTTCCTGGAGTTGTTGCCTTAGTTAAAGATATGAGGGGTATCTACCTAGTACATAGAATTGTAGCCAGAGATGGAGATATAATCACGTTAGAGGGTGACGGTAATATAAGACTGCAAGAGAAGGCTGAAATTAAAGAGGTTATTGCAATATTGAAAAGCATAGAACGCTACAATGGAGGCCGTCAAGAACCTATAATCTATACTACAGACTCCAAAAAATGGAAGAGATATTCAAAAATATGGCTTGCTGTAAAGCCTATAAGACGTTACCTCCTAGCTATATGGAGAAGAATCTTTAGATCCTATTAGATAATCAATCTCTTTTGAAAATATCTCTTGTATAGACCTTGTCTTTGACATCATCAAGGACAGGGTCATATCTATTGGCTATAATTGAATTCGACATCGCTTTAAACTTTTCAAGGTCATTAACTACTAAAGAGCCAAAGAAAGTAGATCCGTCTGGAATACTTGGTTCATAAACAATGACCTGTGCCCCTTTTGCCTTAATGCGCTTCATAACACCTTGGATAGAACTTTGACGAAAATTATCAGAATTTGCCTTCATTGTAAGCCTATAAACACCAATTACGCAAGACCCCTCCTTATCAGGGCTCCAATTATGTCTTTGTGTATAATCATAATAACCTGCAAGATTTAACACTCTGTCAGCTATAAAATCCTTGCGTGTACGATTACTATCCACAATTGCCTGCATAATATTCTGAGGAACATCATCATAATTAGCTAGTAACTGTTTTGTATCCTTTGGAAGACAATAACCACCATACCCGAATGAAGGATTGTTATAGTGATTACCAATACGAGGATCTAATGAAACTCCTTCTATAATATCTTGAGTATTAAGGCCTTTCATTTCAGCATATGTATCCAACTCATTAAAATAAGATACACGTAATGCTAGGTAGGTATTTGCAAATAACTTAACTGCCTCTGCCTCAGTAAAGCCCATAATTAATATTTCTACTTCTGATTTTAATGATGCTTCTTTCAATAAACCCGCGAAAGTTTTAGCAGCTTTGATAAGACGTTCTGACTCTAAATCAGTGCCTACAATAATACGACTTGGGTATAAATTATCATATAATGCCTTAGATTCACGTAAAAACTCTGGACTAAATAAGATATTTTCTGTACCATATTTCTTCCTTACGTTTTTAGTAAAACCCACAGGTATAGTTGATTTTATAATCATAATAGCCTCTGGATTAACAGCTAACACAGTTTTAACAACGTCTTCGACAGCAGAAGTATCAAAAAAGTTTTTCCTAGTATCATAGTTTGTCGGCG
>CAYFMO010000003.1:0-31385 GCA_964344225.1 uncultured Muribaculaceae bacterium
ATAAAACCTTAATAGCCATGAAACACTTTTAAGGACTAAAGTATTTTTAAAATCCCTGTAAAACGTTTTACTTATTCTATATTTTTTTTAGTAAAATTTTTTCTATTACATTGCAAGTAAAATCCACAAATAAAACACGAACTACAAATAATTATGAAAAAACTTTTCTCAGATACAGTTACAATGAGAGATGTTGCAGAGGCAGCTGGGGTTTCTATTTCCTTGGTTTCTTTTGTATTAAATGCTAAGAGAGGTCCTAATGGTGAGTATCTATGTTCTGCTTCCCAAGAAACAGCTGAAAAAATAGTGGACATCGCAAATAGACTAGGCTATAGAAAAAATATGGCAGCATCCTCTCTTCGTTCTGGATTTAGTAAAACACTAGGAGTCATTGTAGCAGATATTTCTAACTCATTCTTTAGCGAGATATGTCGTCATATAGAAAACATATCGGCGAAGGAAGGCTATTTATCTGTTTTTGGATCATCAGATGATAATCCTGAGAAGATGTGTCAGCTGATAAATACTTTTATTTCATCTGGAGTAGATGGTCTTATTGTAGCACCTTGTGTGAACACAGAACAGCGCTTGGCAAAGATCGTTAAAAGTTCTATACCTGTTGTTTTAATAGATCGTGATCTTGAAGGATTAAATGGAGTTGGACGTGTAATGCTAGATAATATAGCAGCAGGAAGACAAGCAACTCGTCATCTAATTAATAATGGCTATAAAAAGATAGAGATGGTTCGGTATCAAACTGAAATTCCAACCATTCTTAAACGCTATGAAGGTTATGAACAAGAGATGATTGAGAATGGGTTAAATCGTTATATAAAAGATAATATCGTAAATAAGGAGACTATTTATGATGGTATACATGACTATATCGAAAAAGCTCGAGATAGAGGCGTAGACGCTTTAATATTTCCTTCAAATATATTAACAGTAAAAGGAATTACAGTCATAAATAATTTAGGATACAAGATACCAGATGATTTTGCTGTAGTGGGTTTTGATCAGGGTGATACTGCAGAAATATACAATCCGAAATTGTCATATGTATTCCAACCAACGCAACATGTAGCAAAACATTCTTTTAATATGATACATAGTATGATAAAAGGCGAAGAAAACTCTATGAATGTTACAATAAATCCAGAATTCGTTTTAGGTCTTTCTTCTGGTTCATCAAAGGATATGAAATCAGATTCAATACTATTATGTGGGTCATCTTTCGATAATCTTGGAGGGTGGATTTCTGATTCTCAATTTATGGAAATAATGGGATCAAGTTATTTGCTTGCGCATGGCCTTGGGGTACCAGTTGAAGATGCATCAACATCTTTTTATGTTGAAAAGGAAGGTGATTACCACATTTATGTTAGAACTAAAAACTGGATTGCGTATTGGACAGATAAACCGACACCAGGAATATTTAATATTTCAATTGACTCAAAACCTGTAGATTATGTGTTTGGGGATGGAGCACCAGAGTGGCATTGGCAAGAGGGAGGAACGATACATTTGGCAAAAGGAAATCATATTTTGTCGGTACATGATTTGACAGGTTTTGATGCTCGGTTTGATTCTATTCTTCTCACCTTGAATCATGGAGCACCAGTAGAAGATATATCTTCATTAAGAAGTAGACTTCTCGATATTCCCATACTTCCAGAGGATAAGGGAACATATGATTTTGTTGTTGTTGGAGGAGGTATTTCAGGAATGTGTGCTGCTCTTTCAGCAGCAAGACTCGGTCATAAGGTAGCACTTATTCAAGATCGCAAAGTCCTTGGTGGAAATAACTCTTCTGAAGTGAGGGTGGGTCTAGGAGGGCGAATTAATATTGGTAAGTACCCGTCACTTGGTTATTTGCTAAATGAGTTTGCACCATCAAGAAAAGGTAATGCTAGACCAGAGGAAGTTTATGAGGATGAAAAAAAACTTGATATTATTTTAAAAGAAAAGAATATTACTCTTTTTATTGGTTACAAAGTGCTATCAGTGGATAAAGCTGATAGAGGAAGAATACGTAGTGTCGTAGCAACTAATGTTGATGACTATCGTACTATAAAGATCTCTGGTCATTATTTTGCTGATTGTACTGGAGATGCAACTCTTGGCTTTTTGGCAGGTGCAGAGTGGGTAATGGGGCGCGAATCAAAGCAGAAATATGGAGAACCATCTGCCCCAGAAGTAGAGGATGATATAACCTTAGGTGCTTCTGTTATGTGGTATTCGGAACAAGAAGAAAATCCACAATCTTTCCCTGATATTAATTGGGGACTTCCTATTGACGAAGATACTGTACAGAAAGTACAGAGAGGTCAGTGGTATTGGGAAGTAGGAATGATGGATGATCAAATTTATGAGGCAGAAAAGATAAGAGATTATGGAATGTACGTTGTATACTCTAACTGGTCATATATCAAGAATCATTCTTCATTTAAGGACGAATATGCAAATCTTAGCTTAAAATGGCTCTCTTATTATGCAGGGAAACGTGAAAGTCGAAGAATTATAGGAGACTTTGTACTTACAGAAAATGATCTTAGAGATTTTAAAATTTATGAGGACGGATGTGTATACACATCATGGTACATTGATAATCATGAGCCAGATCCAGACAATCAAAAGAGATATAAGGATCCATGGCTAAGTCGCGGTTGCCTTACTCCACTAGATTTCTATCCTATTCCTTTTAGGTGTTTTTACAGTAAGGATATCCATAATATGTTTATGGCAGGAAGGAATATTTCTGTAAGTCATATTGCGCTAGGTACTACACGTGTTATGAGAACATGTGCAATGATGGGAGAAGTAATTGGTATGGCATGTTCTGTCTGTCTAGAAAACGATATAGATCCATCCGAAATTTGGCCTTCACATTTTGAAAAACTTAAGGAGTTGATGAATAAGGGTGTAGGAAACCCTAATAAACCATATACGCAGATATATACTTTAATTGATACAACTGCTGTTCGCTGTGAAGAGTGTTAATAGCAAAAACTTAATTTTCTATGGGAATAATTGACTGGGGTATAATCGTAGCTTTTTTAGTTGCCCTAATTTCAATAGGTTTCGTTTTTTCAAAGAAAAACAAAAATCTGGAAGACTATTTTCTAGGTGGTCGCTCTATGTCTACATGGTTGGTAGCTCTGGCTGCTACAGGTACTTCAATTAGTGCAGGTACATTTGTTGGATCGCCAGAATTGGGTTTTAATACCAACCTTACATTTTTAATGAGTTGTGTTGGTGCTGTAATAGGCGGAACTTTTGTAGCAGCACTTGTTCTTCCTAAATTATATAATGCCAAGACCATTACTATATATGGTTATATAGGTGACCGTTTTGGTGAAACCCCTAAAAGGGCCACTAGTGTTATGTTTCTTTTAGGCCAGTTATTTACCTCTGGCTCACGCTTGTTTATTGCTGCCATTGCTGTGTCTGTAATGCTTTTTGGTTCTATAAATTTCAAGTTCATTGTTTACTCAATTATAATACTTGGTATTATAAGTACTATCTATACAATGTCAGGTGGAATCAAAGGTTTAATATATATTGATTCTTTTCAGATTTTACTTGTCATTTTTACAGGAATAGTTGCATTAGTAGCAATATATATGTCAATTACAGATTTAAGCTTTAGTGAGATTGTAGCAACCTTAAAAAATGGTATGGTAAAAGTCCCAGCACAGCATGAATATGGAATTACACCAGATGGGACATTAATTGGATGGGAAAGTGGTAATAAATTGAAATTTGCTGACCCAAAATTTAGTTGGAGAACACCTTATAACCTTCTTGCGGCTCTATTCGCATATGGTATATTTAAGTTTGCTCAGTTTTCTACTGACCAAGAATTTGTTCAAAGACAATTAACAGCTCAATCTGTAAAAAAAGCAAGTCTTTCGTTAGTATATTCTCAGCTATTGGCTATTCCAATTGTTTTTACTTTTCTCGCAATCGGACTATTATTATATGTTAAGTATATAAATGATCCTGCTTCAGCAGCAGCTTTAGGAGTTTTTACAGATGCTCGAGATATTTTTCCACAATACATTTGTAATCATATGCCAGTTGGGGTTCGCGGTCTTATGATAGTCGGGCTTTTAGCCGCTGCTCTTTCAAGTTTTAATTCTGCAATTAATGCAATGGCTTCAAGTTTTGTGTCAGATCTATACTTACCAATAATGAAAGATAGAGGTCGTGCAATAAGTACTGATGTAGCACAAATGGAATCTTCTAAAAAGATGACTATAGTAATGGGAACAACCTTAACTGCTTTTGCTATTGTTACTGCTGTTATGCAACAGTCAAGTGGTTTAAATCTTGTCGATTTTGCTACAGGTGTGATGTGCTTCTCTTATGCAGGTATGCTAGGTGTATTCTTAACAGCTTTATATACAAAAAGAGGAAACACAAAAAGTATTATAGCAGCTCTTATTGTTGGCTTCCTTGTAGTACTTCTAATGCAGCCATATGTACTTGGACCTTTGTCAGATGCTTTAATAGGTCGTGAACTTTATATTGCTTGGCCTTGGTGGTGCCCAATAGGAGGTCTTATTAGCTTTCTTATATGCGTAGCAGGTAAGAAAAAAGAATAGTAGTAATTTTCCTTAAATATTTAATATGAGACAAGTTGTACTAAAGGCTCCAAAAGAATTAATATTCAACAATGTACCAGCTCCTAAAGAAGAAGATTTAAAATCTGACGAACTTTTACTTCAGATTAAAAGAATTGGAATTTGTGGCTCCGAGATACATTCGTATCACGGTTTGCATCCAGCTACATTTTATCCCGTAGTACAAGGACATGAATATTCGGCAATAGTGGTAGCTACTGGTTCAAATGTAAAAGTCGCTAGGAAAGGTGACGCTGTTACATGTCGTCCACAACTTATATGTGGGGAATGTGCCCCATGTAGGAGAGGACAATATAATGTTTGTGAAAACTTGCGTGTACAGGCTTTTCAGGCAGATGGAGCGGCACAAGATTTTTTTGTAGTACAAGAAAATCGTGTCGTTAAACTTCCTTCAGGAATGTCTTTGGATTATGGTGCAATGGTTGAACCAACAGCCGTTGGAGCACATTCTGTTTCAAGAACAGATGTTAAAGGTAAGAATGTTGTTGTCTCAGGAGCAGGTGCAATTGGTAATCTTGTTGCTCAGTTTGCTTTAGCAGAGGGTGCCAATAAAGTGCTTATAACTGATATTAGTGACCGCAGGCTTGAAATAGCAAAAGAATGCGGAATAAAACACATAGCAAATGTAGCAAAAACTTCTCTCAAAGAAGCTTGTGTAGAAACCTTCGGCTCTGAAGGCTTTCAGGTAGGTTTTGAGGTTGCTGGTGTTGAATCATCAATACATTCTTTAATGGAGAATATAGAAAAAGGTAGCGATATAGTTATTGTTGCTGTATTTGCTAAAGATCCTGCTTTGAGCATGTTCTACCTTGGTGAACATGAACTAAGACTTATAGGCACGATGATGTACAAACATAAAGATTTTGAAAGGGCTGTAGAGTGCATATCCAATGGTACAATTAATCTATCACCACTCATATCAAATCGATTTACTTTTCAAAATTATGATAATGCTTATAAGTTTATTGATTCAAATCGCGAACTTGCGATGAAGGTTATTATTGATATGGAGGCTAAACCTTTGACTGTAAGTATCGGTGAGCTTGTTTGGGATATGCTCCCATCTGGTCCACAGTTTGGCGGAGCACCAATTAACTTTGCTTATTATGCTAACAAATCCGGAGCTGATTCTCGTATTATAACAGCTGTTGGAAACGATGAATTAGGCAATAAAGCAAAAGAGATTCTTTCTGCTAATGGTCTTAGCCTTGAATATATTCAAACAAGAAACAATGCCAAAACAGGTAGAGTCAATGTGACCATTGACGAGAATGGTCAACCAGAATATGACATTGAAAAAGATTCAGCCTGGGATTCGATTTCTATAACTAAAGAAACTCTTGAACTTGTTTCTAAGGCAGATTGTATTTGTTGGGGACTTCTTGCTCAAAGGTCGGCAAAATCTCGCGAAACAATCTTAAAACTCTTGGATGCAGCACAACCTTCGTGTCTAAAAGTATTTGATATAAATGTTCGTCAGAAATACTATTCTACAGAATTAATTGATGAGTCATTAAAAAGAGCAGATATACTTAAACTTAATGACGATGAGTTTAAACTACTTTCTGAAATTTATGGTAAAGAAGGAGATTCTTTAGCAGAAGACCTGATTATTCGTTATGATCTTTCGTACGTAATTCTTACTTGTGGTTCATTATGCAGTATGATTTATGACAAATCTGGTTTAGCTTCCAGAATTGAAACTCCTGTTGTAAAGGTGGTTGATACAATAGGAGCAGGAGATTCTTTCACCGCTACATTTGTTATAGATATCCTTAAAGGCGTTACTCTTAAATCAGCACATGACCACGCCGTTAAGTTATCAGCTCAAGTTTGTGAACATAAGGGGGCAATTAAATATTAATTTTTATAACTATGAAATTTAAGATAGCAATATTATTGTTGAGTTTTGTTATTACATCGTGTGGGACTGCAGTGACTCCGTATCTTGATGTAACATCTTCAATAGAACGTAGGATAGATGATGCTTTGCAGAGAATGACACTTGAAGAGAAAGTTGGAGTCCTTCATGCACAATCTCGTTTTAGTTCAGCAGGAGTTCCTCGTCTAGGCATTCCAGAATTATGGTGTAGTGATGGACCTCATGGAATCAGAGCTGAAGTATTATGGGATAGTTGGAAGCAGGCTGGATGGACAAATGATTCATGCACAGCCTATCCTGCTCTTACCGCCTTGGCAGCTACTTGGAATCAGGAACTCTCATATCTTTATGGTCAATCTATCGGAGAGGAGGCACGTTATCGTAAAAAAAATGTTCTTCTTGGTCCAGGATGCAATATCTATAGAACTCCTTTATGCGGTAGAAATTTTGAATATATGGGTGAAGATCCATACCTAGCATCAAGAATGGTTGTTCCTTATATAAAAGGAGTTCAAGAACAGGGGGTTGCAGCATGTGTAAAACATTATGCTCTCAATAACCATGAAGTTAATAGGCATACCTCCAATATTATTGTAAGTGATAGAGCATTAAATGAGATTTATTTGCCAGCTTTTAAGGCATCTATTTTAGAAGCGGGGGCATGGGCTATTATGGGATCATATAATCTTTATAAGAATCAGCATTGTTGTCATAATGAACATCTTACAAAAATTTTAAAGGAAGACTGGAATTTTGATGGAGTACTAATAAGTGATTGGGGCGGAGCTCATGACACAGAACAATCAATTAAAAATGGCTTAGATCTAGAATTTGGCACCAAAACGGATGGACTTACTTCATCTGTGGATAATGCATATGATTCCTTCCATCTTGCTCAACCTTACCTCGCAAGACTGAAATCTGGAGAAGCTTCAGAAGATGTATTAAATGAAAAAGTGCGAAGAGTACTTAGATTGCAGATGCGTACTAATATGGCTCCAAATCAGTCTCTAGGGCGATTTACTTGTCCAGAACATTCTGAAGCTGCTCGTAAAATAGGTGCTGAAAGTATTGTTCTTCTTAAAAATGAAGACAATATTCTACCATTGAAAGCTCAGAAAATCCTTGTGGTTGGAGAAAATGCAATACGAATAATGACTACTAAGGGTGGTAGTTCAGCACTTAAGACAAAATATGAAATCACCCCTCTTATGGGATTAAAATCTGCTCTTCCTAATGCAGAGATTACCTATGTGCCAGGATATTCTAGTACGGATAGCCTCGATATATCAGAAGCAGTTGTTGCAGCTAAAGCTGCTGAAGTTGTAATAATTTTTGGAGGTTTAAATAAAAATCGTCATCAGGATGCGGAAAGTTATGATCGAACTTCTTATGATTTGCCATATGGACAGAATGAATTAATTTCATCAATTGCAAAGGTAAATGACAATGTTATTGTAGTGAATATCAGCGGGAACGCTGTTGCAATGCCGTGGGCTTCTGAGGTTAAAGGTATTGTACAAAGTTGGTATTTAGGGAGCGAATCAGGAAATTCTCTTGCTGATATTCTTACAGGTAAAGAAAATCCTAGCGGGAAATTGCCTTTTACAATCGCTTATAGTCTATTAGATGGACCAATAAGAACAGAAGAACAATATCCTGGAATTCCTCGTGGTGATGCATCTGATAAGGAAACAATATGGGACGTAACCTATTCAGAAGACATTTATGTTGGCTACAGATGGTTTGAAAAACAAGAGATTGAACCACGTTATGCTTTTGGTTATGGTCTCAGTTATACAACATTTTCAATATCAAATGTTAAGGCCACAAAAAAGAGAGTTGAGTGTGTAATTGAAAATACAGGGTCTATGGCTGGAGCAGAAGTTATTCAAGTATATATTTCAATGCCAGGAGAGGATAGACCAGTGAAAGAACTTAAAGCTTTCTCAAAAGTGAAACTTGATAGTGGAGAAAAAAAGAAAGTAGTATTAAACCTTAAACCAGAAGATTTTATGCAGTACAGAGATGGATGGTATACTGAAAATGGTCAATATACTATACACATAGGAACATCATCGAATAATATTGTAAAAGAAATAAACCTTAACTTATAAATTATGTACAAAAAACATTTACTTCTAATTTTCCTTGCACTTTTAACAATGTTTTCGTGTAAGAAAGAGGTGGAAAATGACACCTTGGTAAGTGGAGCGATTAAAATTTTTGTGGAAGATATCCTTTCTTCTTCTGCAAAAGTATCCGTTTCCTCTCATCAGAAACAAGTCGTTTCTTGTCTCATATCAACCCCTCAAAAATATGAGGATGTTGCGCCATATCTTGATATGGATGCAGTAGCTAAGTATAACTTTATTAAGGAGAATGCTTCTGAGTACTCTCTAGAACCAGTTTTATTTAGAAACCTTGATGTTAATAGTAATTATTATGTGGGAGCTATGGGATTAGATGCAGATGGCAATGTAATTACAGCACCCACATTTAAGACATTTAGTACAATTAAAATTTCTATGTCTCTGAATGCGCAATACATTGGACGTACAGAAGATAATCTTTTCAAATTTACAGGTACATTATCTCCTGATGAATCTACTGCTCGTTATAGTTATGTTTTTGATGAGAAATATGTTTCTTATACAAAAGAACAGCTTCACGAGTTGATTCTCAATGGAGGAGCAGATGTGCAAAGTGCAGAAGAAGTAAAAGAGGTAACAATTACAAGTGAATCAAAGAAAGTTATGCTAGCAGCGCTTCCTTTCGATATGGATGGAAATGAAGGAGATCTTGTAAGTATGGTGGTTGCAGGAGAGATGACTTTAGTAAGTGTGGATTTATCTGGTACAACAGTGCTTGAGTCTCTCCCAGATAATGAGAATATCTTTACTGGAATGGTAAATATTCCAGCAGGAGAACAAGAGTTCACAATAACTGTAAATGGGGTTCAATATGGTGCAATGCCTTATTCAGGAGTCGCTGGTATAGGCACTTGTACAAATAGAGACTTTATTGCTTATCCTGCAGTAGGACTTAATGCGGCTCAAAATGGAACCAGACCATTGACATACACTGTATCTAAATCAATAGGTAGGATGGCTCCAATCGAAGAGGGCGGAATTAAATTCTGGACAAATATTTCTACTGCTGACCAAATGTTTGTTAGAGTAGATCTTAGCAATGAGGATGAAATCCTTCGATATTATTTTAGACAGAAAGATGCTTCTAACGTAGTGTTTTATGAGTCTTTTGATTTATTTGCATACTCAGGTGATTATATGAAACCAGCAAATGGATGTGCAGTAGATTCAACTCCTGATCTTGTTGATGGAACAGAACCTGGCGTAATGCAGCCTTGGAATATGACAAATGCTCAAGGTGCTAATAAAAATGAAGTAGGTTATAATAAATCGTGGTTTGATTGGCCAAATTTAAATAAAGGTAAGTTCCTAGCTAACGAGACATATATCCAAAATAGAGATATGAGTGATTGGACTATTCAATGTGGTGGAGAAAAAGTGGGAGCACTTCAATTATCAGTATCTGGGACAAATACCTTCGGTGTAGCTATTAGTCCTAAACTTACTACTTTGACAGGAGCAACAGATGTTATTCTTGAGATTGATATGGCAAGATTCTCAACATCGTCAAAAAACAGGATTGCTATTAAAGTTATTGGCGATGGAACATTTACAAGTGGACAAGTACAAGTAGATGGCAAAGATGTGGTAGACTTGTCGGCTGATGTTTCTTCTAAGACAGAGTATCTTGTAGGATATGAAAATAATATTTGTCCTCCATCTGTGTCTAATGGAGCGGTTGATAAACCAATTTCACATTTCCGCTTTGGCATAACAGGAGCAACTTCTAACACTCAGATTATGATAGACACAACAATTGATGCGAAGGCAGATGGCACCAATGCTGGTGCTTCACGTTGCTATTTATTTGACCTTAAAGTAACCAAGTAGAATATGAAAAAGACATTATTTATATCATTTTTATTATGTTTGAGCACTGTTCTTTTTGCACAGAACAGAATATCAGGCACGGTTGTGGATACAGACAACGCTCCTATTATTGGAGCGGGTGTTTTTATCGAAGGAACAAATATAGGTACTACAACCGATATTGACGGAAAATTTACTCTTGATGTTAATGAAGGCGCGAAAGTCGTAGTATCAAGTTTAGGATTTGCTTCGAACTCTTTTATCGTAAGTGACAGAACGGTATATGAAGTTATATTGCAAGTTGACTCTGAGTTTCTTGAAGAGGTTGTAGTTGTTGGTTATGGTACTCAGAAGAAAGTTAACCTCACGGGATCTGTATCATCAGTACCTTCTGATCGTATTTCAGAACGTGCAACAGCCAATGTAACTACTGCACTCCAGGGACTTGCAGCTGGAGTTACAATTACTAGTCAATCGGGAAATCCAGGTGCATCAAATTCAAGTATTAGAATTAGAGGTATTGGTTCTTTTGGAGGTTCTAGCTCTGCTCCTCTTGTTCTCATTGATGGGGTACAAGGAAGTATTGATGATTTGGATCCTTCTCAGATTGATAAGATGTCTGTTCTTAAAGACGCAGCTTCATCTTCTATATATGGTTCGCGTGCAGCAAATGGTGTTATCTTGATTACTACTAAGCGTGCTGAGAAAGATAAAATGTCTTTTAGTTATAGAGGATATTCTGGTTGGAGTGAGCCAACAGATATTCCAGATCTTGTTGATGCTATTGATTATATGAAACTTAGTAGGGAATCTTCTCTCAATGATGGTGACATTCCAGTTTATTCAGAAGATTATATTAATAATTATATGGCTAATCATAGGTACGATCCAGATAATTATCCCATAACTAATTGGCAAGAAAAAGTACTGAACGGATCAGGTTTTACACATAATCATTCAATGACCTTCAGTGCTGCTAGTAATAAGATACGAAACAACGCATCCTTTGGTTTTCTTCAGCAAGATGGTATTATCAAACGTCAAGATTACAGGCGATATAATTTTCGTAACAATATGACAATCGATGTCTTTAAGAATTTATCAATAAATTTTGACACTGCTCTTAATTTCGGTCGCAGAAATGCAGTTCCGCTTGCAGCGACTTTGTTTAATATGATGAATACGCGTGATCCACTTATCCTTACTCAGTGGTCAAGTGGAGATTATGCTCCAATGACTGGAGGTTCTGTAAACATTTTACCTGTAACTGATGGAGCAGGTGGAACAAAAAGAGTAGATAATCTTGGCCTAAATGGAGCAGCATCAATCAATTGGTCTCCATTTGAATTTCTTACTATTGAGGGTAAGATTGCTCCTCGTTATAATGTTTCACATACACATCAGTTTGACGATGTTCTAGAATATGCGGCAGACGCTTATGGGACTAAATCTCCAGTTACAAGTCGTTTATATAATGAGCTTCTTGAGGCTCAGAGACAGAGTTTTTATATGACATATCAGACTACAGCAACCTTCCAAAAGAAGTTTGGTTTAACTCACGATTTAAAGGTACTCCTTGGTATGTCAAGGGAAACTATGGGGCAGCGATATTATTCTGCTACAAGACAGAGTTTGCCGTACCCTCAATATCCCGTATTAAATGTAGGCGCAGCAGATGAGACTATGAGTAATGCGGGTTATCGTACTCAATGGGCATTGCAGTCGTTTTTTGGACGTGTTAATTATAATTATAAGGAACGTTATTTATTTGAAGCAAACGTTCGTTTTGATGGTTCTTCACGTTTTGCAAAAGGACACAAGTGGGGTATCTTCCCATCATTTTCTGGTGCTTGGAGGGTTACTGAAGAGCCTTGGATGAGTGAAGTTAAAAATACGCTTACTGAGATGAAAATAAGAGCTTCATATGGTACACTTGGTAATCAAAATATTTCCTCATCTAATTATCCGTTCGCTGAAGAATTAAAGATGGATGTATATTCTGTTAACGACGTTTTAGTACCCGCCGCTTATAGAAATTCATTAGCTAATGAAGATATTACATGGGAAACTTCTGAAATGGTTAATGTCGGTATCGATTTCTCTCTTTGGAACAAATTTACAGTGACAGGTGATTGGTATATAAAAAATACACATGGTATTCTAATGACCTTAAATATTCCATTATCTACTGGTTTAAATGCTCCATATAGAAATGCAGGAGAAGTTCGTAATATGGGCTGGGAATTAGCTCTTGGATATCATGATCAATGGGGAGACTTCAGATTCGGTATTGATGCAAATATTTCAGATGTTATAAACACCATTACATTTATGGATGGTCAGTACGAAAGTAAATCTAGTGGTATTATTCGAAATCAAGAAGGTTCTTCAATTAATTCTATTTATGGTTTGAAATGTATTGGTATGGCTAGAACTCAAGATGAAGCAGATTGGGTTAATATGAATCTACGTCAATATGGCCAAGATATTAAACCAGGTGACCTTATCTATGCAGATACTAATGAGGACGGCGTAGTAACTGATGCCGATATGACAATAATTGGTAGTGCAATTCCAAGGTATACATATGGGCTTACTATAAATTTAGGATGGAAAGGCTTAAATCTTAGTGCTTTTTTCCAAGGTGTGGGACAGGCATATGGCTATCTAAGTTCATACTATGTTCAACCTTGTATCAATGGTGGTACTTTCAGGACAGAACATCTTGACAGATGGACAGAAGAGACCCCTAATGGCACTTTCCCTCGTATGTCATACAAGAGTGAACATAACCGCAAACAGTCGTCTTTTTGGATGCGAGATGCTTCTTACTTACGTTTGAAAAACCTTAATTTGAATTATGCATTTCCAAAAAAATGGTTTAAAAAGGGAGTAAAAGGACTATCAATCTTTGCAAGTGCAGAGAATCTATTTACTATAACTAAATTTTATCAGGGATATGACCCAGAGGTTTTTTATGATTCAGGTGGAGCTAATGGTGTTGCAATGGGTGCGGTGGCCGACAATTACCCACAAGTTAAAACATATGCCTTTGGACTTGAACTTAAATTCTAATGAATATGAAAAAGATAATAATAATTGCATCAATTTTAGCACTTTTTTCGTGCAGTCTAGATAGAAGCCCACTTAATGGTCCATCAACAGTAGGATTTCCTTCTACTGAGGAAGAAGCTCTTGCGGGTACATATTCTGCATATAAAGCTGTAGCACAAAATTACGGACACCTTACTGCTGGATGGTGGAGGTCAATAGATTGCATTACTGATATAGGTACAGGTAGGATTGCATCAAGTGCAGTTGTACAGCTTACTACATCTAATATTTCAACAGAAAATAATTGGATTGTACAATTTTATAAGAGATCATATATAGCTATAGGTCGTGCAAACTTCGTTTTAGATGGTATTGACAATTTGAAAGGAAAAATGTCAGATGAAGCATTAGCATCAATGAAGGCAGAGTTGTTATGCATTCGTTCTTTTTGCTATGATCAGTTAATACAGTATTATGGTGGAGTTCCATATATCGATCATGCATTGAGTTTGGGCGATATGCATTATCCTAGGAAAGATAAAGCAGAGCTTGTTGAACTCATATTAGAAGATTTAGACGATTCGTTGCTCGAAGCATTGCCAGAAAGGTGGCCAGCGTCAGAGGGTACAGCTCGTTTCAGTCGTCCTGCAGCTTATATGCTTAAAGCCAGAATATATTTAAATTATGCAACTCCAGAAAATGGTTATTGGGATAAAGCCATTGAATATGCTGACATGGCAATATCTTTGGCTGAAAATAATGGCCATAGTTTAGCGAAATATGATCTTACTTATTACCCAGATCACGCATCTGGGGAACCTAATTGTGCCTTATTCTCTTATGCTGGTGAGTATGATGATGAATGGCTTTGGTCTCATCAGTATAATGCTCTTACTGACGATTTGTTGACAATAAATGTTTATTATTGTGCTCCAAGAACATTGAATGGTGCTGCTTGGATGGGGCCTTCTCAGCCGTTTATTGATGCTATTCAATGTAAAGATGGAAGAAAGATTACAGAATCCCCTTTATATGACTGGACAGACCCTTGGAAAAATCGTGATCCACGTCTTGATTTATTTTGCGTACGTGATAATTCAAGAACAATGGGTGTTGAGTATTCTTTAGATATAACAAAGGAAACAGTTAAAGATTATCATACAGGATCTACAATTACTAATTCCAATGTTGTTGGTAATAAGAGTGAATATGGTCCTAATGGAGCGAAAGGTCCAGGTGGATATCTCTGGCGAAAAGGTTATGATGATGCTTTTTATGGAGCAATTACAGGTGGTAGCCGCGATCAAACAAAGGATGCTATTAACAATGGTGTATTCCGGATGGCGGAATTGTATCTTATAGCAGCGGAGGCAAGAATTGAGGCAAATATAGAACTATCGACTGCTGCAGAATATATAAACAAGATACGAAGGCGTGTTGCTATGCCAGATGTTACAGCTATTGATCAGGCTTCTCTTAGAACGGCACTTCGCTACGAAAGAATGGTGGAACTATGTAATGAAGGTTTTAGGTGGTATGATTTACGTCGTTGGGGAATTGCAGATAAAGCTATGAATCGTGATATGATGGCTCCTGGACAGTCTACAACAAAGGCTCCAAGAAAATTTATATCAAATGCAAAGCCTACAATTGACGATGATTATATAGTTACATATTCTGGTGATACATGGGATGGAAAAGAAAGTAATTTACGTAAGTTTAATACCTATGTCTACACAGTAGGTAAAGATGAGTATTGGCCTATTCCAAAGTCTGAATTAGATTCTAATAAAGGTATGAGTCCAGCGGATCAGAATCCTGGTTATTAGTTAGAATATAGAAATGAAAGATATTATGAAACGTATTATGTTTTTTTCGGTGGCAGTTATATTATTTATTTCCTGCCAGAAAGATCCAAAAATTGACATTACGGGAAACGTGGGGGCTATTCATGGTACAGTCACTTGGGCTGATGGTACTCCTGCTGTAGGTATTCAAATGAGTGATGGATTTACCATTACTGTCACTGACAGTAATGGTAAATACAAAATTGATAAGAGGAGTATTTACGCACAATGGATATATTATTCTATACCAGCAAATGCAAAAGTAGAAATTGGATCAAATGGTCTACCTTGTTTCTATAAGACTTTAAATGCTCAGACAAGTCAATATGATTTCACATTGGTAAAAGCTCCAGTGGAAAACAAATTCCGCATTCTTGCTATTGGAGATCCTCAAGTACGTGAGTCAAATAACGGAATCAACCGTTTTACTAATGAAACAGCCCCTGATATTAGAAACTATGTTAAGTCAAAAGGCGGAGATATGCCAACATATGCTGTAACATTGGGTGACCTTGTTCATAATGAGTGGGAATTGTTTCCTCAAGTAATAGAGATGTTATCTGTTAATAGTCTTTCTGTTCCTTGTTTTCAGGTGATTGGTAATCATGACCACGAGTTCAATGGGTCAGATCCTATTCCTGACATTAGAAGTCATAGAAAATATGAGGCTGCAATGGGACCTGTCAATTATTCTTTTGACAGGGGTAATGTGCATTTTCTTGTTCTTGATAATATCGTACATGAGGGAAAGAACGAATCATCGTGTAGAGAAGAAATTTGTGAAAGAGTTATGGAATGGGCGCGTACAGATCTTAGTAGAATTTCTAAAGACAAAACAGTAGTGGTCCTAATGCATGCGCAACTTGAATCTTTTCAAGCAGAGGAGCTTTTTGATCTTCTAGTTACTTTTTCTTCAGCACATATCGTATGCGGACATTTGCATTATCTAAACAATATCATTGAGGTGGTCAAGGGCAAAACAATATATAATAGTTCAGTATGTACGGCTAACGGAGTAGACTGGTGTGCACAAGTAGCAGGAGGAGGAGAACCTCAAGGTTATGCATCATACGAATTTGAAGGAGGAACTTTAATAAGCCAAATATACAAGGGCACAGGACTACCTGAAGACTATCAGATACGCCTTTATAGACCTACCGATTTTCCTCCTTTTACATATTCTGTTCAAGGAAACGCTGCCAGAACTTATAAATTTGGTGTTTCTGGTGATGACAAAATTGTAGCAAACATATGGAATGCGACAAAAGAGTGGACTTTTGAGGTATATGAAGATGGGCATAAAACTGCAAACAACTTAAATCAAATGCAAATGTATGATGCTTGGTCTTGCTATTATTTCTACAAGGTGCTTAATAGGAATACCTATAGCTATTCTCGCAAATCATCACATATGTATTACCATACTCTCTCAAACAAGAATGCTTCACAAATAAAGGTTGTTGCAAAGGACCCATTTGGTCGCATCTTTGAGCAGACAGTGTTTACGACAAGAGAAGAAAAGGATTATCCAGCAATATAATTATGAGCAGACAAATAGGAGGAAAAGTACTTTTATATTACATCGTAACAATAGTTTTATTTTCTTGTTCAGCTGAAGTCTTGGAGCAAGAAATAAATGATGTCGGTATAGCTGTAAGTTTTAAAGTGGATTCTATTGCCGTTAAGACAACAATAGGGGATAAAACGGCTGACGGTTTCCGTCCTATTTTATGGGAAACTGGCGATGCTGTTCGAATTTTTTGCTCTGACGTGATTAATTGTGAAGGTGTTGCTACTGAGTCTGGTTTGGAATCTAAAATTGAAGCGATTTTGCCACAGACTTCTCAAACTTATTATGCAGTATATCCTTATACAGCAGTATCTCAAAAGGAAACCAATGTACTTTCAGTTACTCTTCCAGAGAATCAGGATGGAACATTTGCAGGTTCTCACTTTGCAGTTGCATGTACGACAGCAGATGCTATGACATTGGGATTTAGCAATGTGTGTTCTTGGTTGCATTTTTCACTTGACAATGATTCTATTACTTCAGTTGTTTTGACAGGCAATTCAGAAGAGAGTCTTGTTGGGGTTGTGTCAGCCACCTTTTCTGAAACAATTCTCCAAACTGTTGTATGTGCTGAAGGAGGTGCTAAATCAGTAGAGATTATTACTAGTGGTTCAGGTGATTACTATATAGCACTAAAACCTGGAATATCTCTTTCTAATGGTTTTAGTATCAAATTAATTGCTTCAGGTTTAATATTACGCACAATAAATGCCACCAAACCATTGTTTATAGAATGTGGAAAGATGGTAAACTTAGGCCTCCTCTCGTCAGAATCTACAGGTATAAGCGGTACTATTAAAGTTGACGGAGTGCCAAGAAAAGGCATTGCAGTTAGTGATGGGTATACGATTGTAACTACAGATAATAATGGCAGGTATACAATAGCTTCTCCTAATCCAACTGCAATGTATGTATATTATTCTATTCCTTCCGATGTTGAGATAGAAGTAGGTTCTAATGGTTTGCCATGCTTTTATCAAAAGATTGTTTCTGGCAAGAACAAGTATGATTTCAATCTCCAGAGTAGTTCAGTAGAAAATTCATTCCGACTACTTGCACTGGGTGATATTCAAGTGAAACGCAGGTCAGAGAATAATGGTTTGGTACGCTTAGAAACAGAAACAGTACCAGATATTAAAGCCTATGTAGCATCAAAGAGCGGAGATATGCCTACTTATGCAATAACTATGGGAGATTTAGTTCATAATAGATGGGATGTTCTTTCTGATGTGTTATCTCAATTGACAGTGAGCAAACTAAGTGTCCCTTGTTTCCAGACTATTGGAAATCATGACCATGAATTTGCTTCGGATGGATCTATATCTGATTTTCAAGGACAGAGAAAGTATGAAGCTCTGGCTGGTCCTGTAAATTATTCTTTTGATAGAGGGCAAGTTCATATAGTAGTTATTGATAACATAATACACGGAGGGCAGACAGAGACAGAGATTACCATTGCTCTTTCAGATAATGTAAGGCAATGGCTAAAGGCTGACTTAAATCTTGTACCTAAAACAAAGGCCGTGATTCTTTGTATGCATGCAGCCATCGAGTATGATGACAATCTTTATAAAGAACTTAAAAAGTTTGCATCCTATCGTATAATTTGTGGTCATGACCATTATATCCGGAATATTAGTCGAAGTGGTGTACCTGTGAATGTGGTTGGATCAATAAATGGAGTTGATTGGGCTGGTACAGTATGCGGAGCAGGCGAGCCTAATGGTTATGCTTCATTTGAATTTTCAGGCACTTCTCTTAATAATCATATTTATAAATCTGTCAATTATCCAGAAGAATATCAGATTAGGATGTACCGTCCAGACGAATTTAAGGATAAAGAGTTTGATATGGATTTTGGAGATGTGCAAAGACATTATTGTTTTGGAGTTTATGGTTCAGATAAAATCATAGCGAATATCTGGAATGCCAAGGATAGTTGGCAATCGATCAATTTGATAGAAGATGGGGTAGAAACAGGTGTATTAACAAAGTTTACAGCAACTGGAACAAGGTATGACCTATGGTCTACCTATTATTATCTTAAGGTTGCAGGAAGAAACACCTTAAGTTATGCACGTTCAAATGATCACATGTTTTACGGAACACTCTCTAATCCTTTTGCTACAGACATTAAAATTCGAGCAGTTGATACATATGGAAATGTGTTTGAGCAATCTGTGTTCACTGGTCCAGGACCCGAGTATTATCCTGATATATATAGAGATGTAGAAAAACAAAATGGAGCAAGTGTAGAGGACGTTACTCAGACAGATTATAACTGGTAAAAATTAACACAACTAAATTAATAATATTATGGAAAAATTAGACCAAAAAAATTACTTCGCACCCGAAGTGGAAGTAATAAAATTCAGTCCTCAGTTAACGATTCTTACGGGGAGTGTGGAGATGTTCGGAAACAGCTTCAGTGATGTACAAGAATCAGATTATGAGTGGTAAAAAAGAATTAGCAATGAAAAAGTCAGTATTTATAATTGCGGCAATAATGATGACCGCTGTTTCCTGTACAAAGGAAACTATTCAGAAAAATGAAGATTTTGATAAAACAGAGGATAAAGAAGTTTATCAAGGATTTATATCTATGGAGTTTAATGCTGTAACAGATGAGACAAAGACTACAATTGGAGAACTATCAGCAAGTAAACGCACAATTAGTTGGGAGAAAGATGATGAGATTGCAATATTCTTTAATGATAAGAGCACTACTTCAAAAGCATTGACAGCAGGCGCAACTACAACATTTAAAGCTAATGTTGATGATGCCCCAAATTATTATGCGGTTTATCCTTCAACAGCAGGGGCTCATTCTGCTGGTGAGGTGACTATAAGTATTCCTTCTACTCAAGATGTTCGTGCTGGTTTTAGATCAGCACATTATGCTGCTGCAGTAGCAAAAGAAGGTAATCTTGCCTTTAAGAATGTATGTGGATGGCTTAGATTTACAATTACAGACCCAACCATTAAGCGAGTTCTTATACGTGGAAATGGAGAACAGGATATAACAGGTAATGTGACAGTAACTTTTGATGCAGAAGGTAATATAGCAACCACAACTGTGACAAGTGGTAATTCTCGTTTAATTGTGGATGTTGATGGTGTAGGAGAATATTATGTTGCTGTTCTTCCTGGACTTAATCTTGAGAATGGTGTAGGATTCCGCTTCTATAAAGCTCATGATCTCGCATCAGAAAATGTTATAGAGACAGGTATTTTCAGTCCTACTGCCCTTGCTGTTAATCAAGGAGCAATTAAGAATCTTGGTTCTCTTGATACTCGTATAGTGAAGGATTGGTATATTGCTCCTACTGCACAGGGTACAGGTGATGGTCTATCGGCAGAAAATGCTGCAGCTGGTGTTGAGTTCCTTCGTTCTAAAATGGCACAGGATAATACCAATACTCAAACTCAGAATGGTATAGCAAAAGGTTATGGCTGTATAGGCATTACAATTCATGCAGCAACAGGCGAATATAATTTCGGAGGTCAAGAAATTGTAGTAGCATGGCCAGGGCATACTGCAAATATTGGTACAACTATCGAAGGAGTTGCTGGAACTGTTTTCAAAACAACAGGTTCTCGTTTCTTTAATTTAGGTAATAATGCAGATTTAAGAATCACAAACATTACTCTTCAGGGAGGAGATGCTGGAACAGGTCTTGGAGGTGCTGTTTTAGTTAATCATGAAACAGCATGGCTAAGGCTAACGGGTTGCAGTCTTGATGGCAATCAAGCTGGAACAGGTGGTGCAGTTTATGTCTCAGGTAATCTTGTAACAGATAATACTACGTTCTCAAATAATTCAGCTCCTGCTACTGGTTCTGCAGCTGGAGCGGTTGGTATTGCTGGTACAGCAGGAACTGTAAGTTTAACTAATACAAATTTTACCTCGAATACTGCAAGTAGACATGCTGGAGCATTTCAAAACTTTGGTAGTTCTAGTACTGTTGTGACAATAACAGGAGGCACATTCTCTAACAATAAAACCACTGAAACAGGATCTGGAGGTGGTGGTGCAATTACTTTCCGTGGTACTGGTTCAACAATGACTATTGATGGGGTTACTTTTACTGGCAATACAGCAGCCAACCAAGGAGGCGCTATTCGTGTTAATACTGCTAATGACATTAGTATTAAAAATTGTACTATTACTGGCAATACTGCAACTGTAGGTGGAGGTTTGTGGATTAATGCTGGAGAGGTCAAAGTTGAAAATACAACTATTAACAGTAATGTCACTACAGATAAAGGAGGAGCTATTTTTGTTGCAGCTGCAAGTACAACAAAACTCAATGGTGTAAAAATTTATGGTAATGAATCAAAAACATATGCTGGAGGTATTAATGTAGATAAGTCAGCAAATGTATTTATGAACGCTTGTTCAGTATTTAATAACTCAAATACAACAACATCAACATCAATAAGTTGGGGACCTGCAATTTTTGTAAATAGTTCAGCAACTACAGCTTATATCTGTATTAACAATAGTACTTTTGCAGATCATACAACTGTTGTAACAGCAAGTGATACAAACATTGATATGCAAGGAGGTAATCTTGTGTTTGCTAACTCAACAATGATTGCAAAAACTGCTGCAGGTATGCTTCGCGTTCACACCGCAGCAGCGAGTGGAACATTTATCAATAGTGTAATTGTAAATAAGCAAGGAAACTCTATTAACTATAATGGTCCATCTGGAATGCTTACATCAAAGTATGTCTTGTCAGGGAACAAACAAAACGCGTATAATCCTACTGCAGATATTGATTTGGCAGGACTTACTTATGAACAATTTGGTTCTCCTGTATTTAATGCAACAGACCATGTTTATAAGTGGGATGGAACTCTTGATGTCTCTTATCCTGCAGCTCCTACTGCTGATGTGGCTTCTGGTTTTATCCAAACAGCAAATGCAGATTTTTACGCATGGCTTAATACACTTGGTGCTCTCGGAGTTGATCAACTTGGTAATTCTCGTGCAACCAATCGTCAGGGAGCATATTGTGGTATCTAATTAATTGATTCTAAATGAAGAAATTTGTTCTCACACTTTTAGCAGTACTGCTATCCATTTCTCTGTTTGCACAGGGGAGGATAGCAGGTGTCTGCAATATGTATGAAAATCCAGTAGAAGAAAATTTAAGTACTTCTGAAGGATATGAACCTTGGGTAATTAGCCACTATGGTCGCCATGGTGCCAGATTTCTTACTTCATCCAATTTATATGATTCTGTATACGATGTTTTTGCAGAACAGGAGGTTGCTGGAAATTTAACAGAGTATGGAAAGGAAGTATATGACAAACTTCTTTCAATTAAGTCATATTTTGATGGAAATGCTGGTAAACTAACTCGTAAAGGTGAACAACAGCATCGAGATATTGCAAAAAGAATGAAGAAGCGTTTTCCATCAATATTCGAGTCAAAACCAGAGATAAGTGCAATATCCAGCACTTCGCCACGAGCTATAAAGAGTATGGAGGCATTTTGTAAGGCATTGAAATGTGGGAAAATTGAAATGAGAGCAGATTCAGCAGATCTTAATATAACGAATCCTTTTGCTAATCTGGAACCATGCGATGCTGTAAACTACTCTTCTAAGGCTTCTTGGAAACCATATTTTCGCGCCTATACTGATGACCTGATAGATACTTCACCTTTTGAAGCAAAGATGTTTAAAAATGGATATTCTTCAAAAAGAATGTCTTTGATTACATTTGAAGCACGGTTGTTTAATATCATTCAAAACTTGCCTTGTCTCGATTTTAAAGCACCTTCTTTTAATGGACTTTTTTCAGAAGAAGAGAAAGAGCTTTTGTGGGAGCGAGATAATATTAATTGTTTTCAACAAGCTTCTGCTGGATTTTATGGTACAGAAAGACGTTATTCTCTTTGTTGGCCTTTGCTTGAAGACATGATTCTTACAGCGGAAAAGGATTTAAAGTCATCAAAACCTTCGGTTCGACTAAGGTTTGGACACGATATTGTAATTAATGGTCTCCTTACTCTACTTGGTATAGAAGGTAGGAATCAGAAAGCAGGGTCATATGCAGAAATAAAGGATGTGTTCCAGAATTGGAAAGTGCCTATGGCACAAAATGTACAAATGGTCCTTTACAAGAATAAATCTAATGATGCTCAGTCTTTGGTCAGACTTTATGTGCACGAAAAAGCAGTTACCTTGCCCCTTAATCCAGTAGGAGATAGATTGTACAATTGGAATGATTTCAAAGACTATTATCTTGGAGTAGTTGCTGAAGCTTTTCGCATTATGAAAAAGCCAGCTTGTAACTATTTATTCAGTATTAAGCCAGAGTATAATGGACATGCTATGCAGGCTTTTTCTATATATGATGATATTGTTTATGTGGGGTATGATTCAGGACTCTGTCGCACCTATGATTATAATACAGGAAAACAAATATCTGAATTTCCACTTGGATGCAATATTAAATCGAATCATTGTGGAAACTTAAATTTTTCGGACTCATTATTATATATATCAGGTGATTTGCAAAATAAATCCTGCTATGTTGAGAAAATATCGCCTTATGATTCAGAATTAGTTCAGACAATTAAGTTTGAACTTACTGGGGATTATGGGGGGTCTCAAGCAATCATTGATACGGACAGGGGGCGCATTGTGTATATGAGGCGTTTATATTCAAAAATTAACAGAAAGGATAATGAATTTCTTATTTCAGAATTTCCTCTACCTTCTGTTTTAGAAGGAGATATTACTTATTACGATAAGGATATAATAAGAACATATAAACTTCAAAAATATTTCCCAATATATCAAGGTGCAAGCATTAGCGATGGTAAACTTTATCAATCTTTTGGAGGTCCTTCTGACTGGCCGTCTTCAGAAGGGACTGGTTTTGCAGTGTTTGATTTAAGTGATGGACGACTTTTGAAGGTAGTAAGACTTCCTTTCGGTGAAGAACCGCAATCAGTTTTGAAGTATAAAGGTAGAATCTTAATGAACTTCAATGGTCATGGTTTATTTGAAGTTATTAATCATTCTTCTCAAGAAAATATTGTGGCTGCATATATTTGGCCTTCTTGTCACGATGATTCTCTCGCACGCGAGCACCTTTGGAGTGAAGGTATTGGAGAATGGGAAGTGATTAAGAAAGGAAATCCAAGATTCGAAGGTCATTACCAACCAAAAGAACCACTTTGGGGCTATGAACTTGATGACGACCCTGAAGTTGTAGAAAAATGGATTAATACAGCACTTGAATATGGAGTAAATACATTTATCTATGACTGGTATTGGTATAAAGGACATCCTTTTCTTGAAAGTGCTTTGAATAATGGATTTTTGAAGGCTCCCTCAAATAGAAAAATGAATTTCTATATTATGTGGGCTAATCATGATGTGAAGTTTAATTATTGGAATGTTCACAGATATCCAGGTAATGAGGATATACTTTTTTCTGCTGATGTTACAGAAGAAGAGTATAAATCAAATGTAAAAAGGATTATTACACAATATTTTTCAAAATCGAATTATCTTAAGATAAATGGACGTCCAGTGATGGCTATTTATAGCTATAATAATCTTGTACGTAGTTTTGGTTCAGTTGAGAAGACTGCTAAGGCTCTTGATTATTTTCGTGAACAAGCAAAAAAGGCGGGATATAAGGGCATATATTTAATGGATGTGCGTGGAGAAGGAGGAAGGCTTACAGAAAGTAGATTGTCAAATACTAAAATGAGGATTGATAGTCTTGGGGTTGATGGAATATCTTTCTATAATATGGGAGGCTTCAATGTTGACTATATAAAACATGGAAAACGTTCACTTGAACTTCGCAAAGCTTGGGATTTAGCCTTTGATATAGACTTATTTCCATGTGTTTCCGTTGCTTGGGATGACACACCGAGATTTCCACATAAAGGAGAAAAAGATGTTTCAAGAATCAATGTTTCTCCAGAATACTTTAAAATATTCTTAGCGGAGGCCAAAGATTTTGTCTTAAAGAATCCGTGCCAACCTCCTATTATTACTATAAATGCTTGGAATGAGTGGGTTGAAGGCAGTTATCTTCTTCCAGATAAACACTATGGATTCGGATACTTAGAGGCGGTAAAGGATGTTATTACTGATAAGAGGAATATTGTTGATATAATGTCGTTTAATATCAGAAATGGGAATGCTAAAGATGGAGAGAATTCATGGGAATACCGTAAGAAAGATTTATGCGATGTTCTAAATTATGAAAATCCAGATATTATAGGGATGCAAGAAGTTCATGATTTTCAACTTAATGATATATTACAATTATGTCATTCATATGCAAGCGTGGGAGCGGGTAGAGATGACGGTAAAAAAGGCGAACAAACCCCTATACTTTGGAAAAAGTCCAGATTTAACCTTCAGGACTGGGGGTACTTTTGGCTTTCAGATACTCCTGAGATTCCATCCATAGGTTGGGATGCAAAATATCTTCGTACAGCAACTTGGACTTTACTCAAGGATAAAACCTCTGGACAATCATTTTATGTTATTAATACGCACCTTGATAATAAAGGTATTGAAGCTAAAAAGAAAGGACTAGAACTAATTGAGCAGAGGATGAATTTAATTAATTCAACCAATTTACCTATTGTGCTAACAGGAGATTTCAATGTAGAAAACGACAATCAGATTATTCTCAATCTAAACGCTAGAATGCATAATTGTCGCGAATTAGCAAGTGTATCTGATTATACAAAATCATTTAACGCTTGGGGAGATAAATCAAAGGCCTCATTAATAGATTATATTTATTACAAAGGATTTGATGGATGCTATTTTTTCCAGACTATAAAAGACGGAATAAATGGCAAAACTTATATTTCAGATCATTATCCTATAAGGACAAAACTCATCATAAAATAAGACATTGATACGAAAAAAGAGTCTCACGCAAGAGACTCTTTTTTCGTGCCCGGAGCCGGGATCGAACCGGCAAGGATTTCTCCACTGGTGTTTGAGACCAGCGCGTCTACCGATTCCGCCATCCGGGCCGCTGGTTCTTTTGGGAAAGGATTGCAAAAGTATTGCAATTTCAAATAATTACCAAATTTATTTTACAGTAAGTGTTATACCTTTTGTGTCACGACTATTAGGTCCTACCATAATAGAAAAATCTCCTGGCTCGAGTACCAACTCTGCATGAAGGGGTTTAGAAGAACCCTTCATATTGTACTGATCCACCACATACCATGAAAGCATTTCTGGAGTAATTTCAAAGTCAATTTTGACAGTTTCTCCAGCTTTGATAAATAATTTTTGGAAACCTTTTAATTCCTTTGCAGGACGAGTCCAGTTAGGGGTAAGAATATCTCTAATGTATAGTTGAATAACCTCATAACCATCTCTATCACCAGTATTAGTAACTTCCACAGAAACTATTATATTGCTCCTTTTTACCATTTCTAAGTTAGAAAGTATAGGCTCAGAGTATTCAAATGTAGTATAGCTAAGTCCATAGCCAAAAGGATAAAGAGGTTCTTGAGGAGCATCAATCCAGTTAGTACTATATCTTTTGAAATGCTTAATATCCTTACTCAAAGGACGAGGACTAACTCTCTTTCCGTAATAGATTGGTACCTGACCAAGATTATAAGGGAAAGTCATTGTGATTTTTCCAGAAGGATTTACGTCGCCAAAAAGTACATCAGCGACAGCTAAGCCAGTTTCTGAGCCACCGTTCCATGTGTTTAAGATGGCATTCATGTTTGTATCTTCCCAAGCAAGTGTTAATGGACGACCTGTATTTAAAAGTAAGATGATAGGTTTTCCTGTTTCCTTTAATGCTTTTAATAGTTTTTTCTGCCCAGGAGGTAAATCAAGATTGGTAACAGAGACTGATTCTCCTGACATATAAGCAGCTTCACCAGCAAATACCACCACAACATCAGCTTCCCTTGCCTTTGTAACAGCCTCCCGAATGAGTTCGTCGGCAGACCTAGGATCACGTTCATATTTATATCTACCAGAAATATATGACTCCAAGTCAGCATCTTCCAAAATATTGCTTCCTCTAGCATGAAGAACTCTTATTCCGTCAATTTCGTTAAGAGCATCAAGTAGAGAAGGGTAGTCTTTATATGCTGAACCTGTCCAAGTGCCCGGGTATTGTTCTCCTGCATCTGCAAGAGGCCCAATCAAAGCAATAGTTCCTTTTTTCTTCAAAGGTAATACTCCATCATTTTTCAAAAGGACAAAAGATTCAGAAGCTATTTTTCTAGCAATTCTCCTATTATCCTCGGTGAAAATACGCTCAGATAAATTAGGGTCTAGATGCTTATATGGATTTTGAAATAAACCTAATTTGTATTTTGCTTCAAGTATATTTCGACAAGCCTTATCAATTTGCTTCTTAGTTATCTTATTTTTTGATAGAGCCTTATCAAGTTCGAGGCAGCCTGCAGTTACCATATCCATATCTAAGCCTGCATTATATGCGATAACAGCAGCATCTTCTTTATCCGTAGCAACTCCATGTGCAATTAATTCTCCTACAGCATTGTAGTCTGAAACCACAAAACCTTTATAGCCCCACTCCTTACGCAATAATTGAGTAAGTAACCATTTGTTACCAGTAGCTGGCATACCATTTATATCGTTGAAAGAAGTCATAATTGAGCCGACCCCAGCATCTATAGCGGCCTTGTAAGCAGGTAGGTATTCATTGTACATTTTATTTAGGCTTATGTCAACGCCCATGTAGTCCAGTCCGTTGTCCACCCCTCCGTAAAATGCAAAGTGTTTAACACATGCAAGCATTTTTTCATTACTGTATTGGAGTTCTTCTGGGCTACCCTGATAACCTCTTACCATTGCTTTTGCAAACTCACCAGCAAAATATGGGTCTTCTCCTGCACTTTCTGAACAACGTCCCCAACGCGGGTCTCTACTTATATCTACCATAGGATTATATGTCCAGTTAAGACCATCTGCAGTAGCTTCCAGAGCAGAAATACTTGCAGCTGTTTCTATAGCTTCAAGATTCCATGTGGAAGCAAGGCCTAAAGGAATTGGGAAGACTGTTTTATGTCCATGAATTATATCGAAACCGGTTAGGAGCGGAATGCCCAAGCGAGACTCTTCCACAGCAGTTTTTTGATACAGCATTATATTATCATAACCATAGGTATTAAGAATAGCGCCGACCTTACCAGCCCTTATCTCTTCAAGAACATTTTCGCATTGTTCATTTCCAGTGATAACTTCAGAAGGAACAGCAGGAAGGTTCATTTGTCCGAGTTTCTCTTCCAGTGTCATTTTAGACATTAGATTATCGATAAATTTATCCATTTCTGATTTTTTCTTGCATCCACCAAGAATAATAATTACGCTCATCAGCGCGAGTATTAATCCATACTTTTTCATTGTTTATTGTTTTTATTTAAGTTTTCTCCTTGAGTCATTTTTCTATAATTGTTTGGGGTGAAACCTGTTGTTTTACGAAAGACGGTAAAAAAATAATCACAATTATCGTATCCGAGTTCGTATGCTATTTCTTTGATTGATTTGGCAGTATGGGTTAGCATTTCTTTTGCCATATTCATACGTACTTCCACAATGTATTGAGCTGGGGCAAAACCTGTGTATTCTTTGAAGATTTTTCTGAATTTAGAGTAACTCATATATACTGACTCAGCGAGTTCTTCAGGAGTAATTGTATTGATGTTTTCGTATACAGCAATTTTAGCGTTATTGATTTGCACAGCAACATCTGAACGATTAAAATCTCTATTTCTGCTTAGATATATAGCCATACTAATAAGATTGCAAGCAATACCAGAAAGCGCTTGTTGATAGTTGGCTTCTTGAGCTTCCGCTATTATAATAGCTCGTTTGTAGAGTGAAATGAGTTCTTCGTTTAAACCGACATTGAAAATGGGATTCTTTTTAGAAAAAAATCCACTTTTCATCCAAGCCTCCATTATCTTGCCATTGAAACCAATCCAGTATTCATTCCACCCCGTATTTTTCTTTGGTTTATATGAATGCCATTCTCCAGGGAAGAGTAAAAACATATTTCCTTCTTGGACTTGGAGTTTTCCACTCGAATGAGAATCAAAATAGCCTTTCCCCTTTGTTATATAGAGTAATTGGTATTCGTTAAGAATACGACCAATGTCTGTGTTGAATAGATAGCGCGTAGGATGGACCTGTGGGGGATAGGCTTCGTTTTCTGATATACATTGCCTTCCGACAGAATTTATATAAAGTCCCCATTTTTGGTCTGTGGGATTTATTGTAAGGTATTTTCTTCTATCTGTAATGCTTGACACGGTATGGCAAATTTTGAAGTAATACAAAGTTACTCAAATATTTGATAAACAAAACCCCATAGCTAATTTAATATAAACTATGGGGCAATAATATTTACAATATATTTAATTGTGGTTATTTAGGAAGACCAAAGGATTCCGTCAATTCTTGCATTTCAGCATCAGACATGCCTTCAGGCTCAAAACCCATATTTTTGCCAGCAATATAGATTTGTGCAGATTTGTTTAGAACGTCGATTTGGTCAAATGCTGCCATTATGTCCATATCAACAGCAAAGGCACCATGTTTCTGCCACATTACAACATCATAGTCTTCATCAATCGTTTTAATGGTCGCTTCTGCAAGCTCTACGCTACTTGGCAAGAGATATGGCACCATGCCTACGCCACGGGGACAGAAGGCCTTTGTTTCTGGTATCATAGACCAAAGCAACTTTGACGCTACGTCCTTTTCCATAAACCTACTACAATGTGTCAATGCAACAAGTTCGATAGGGTGGGTGTGGAGAGATGCGCGATAAGGCGAACCTTTGCCGAGTAAATAATTATGTACGCTCAAATGCGAAGGAAGCTCGGATGTTGGCTTTACAAGATGGTCTGCAACAATTTCATAGTGCGAGCAATCTTCTGTGATACGAATTATGCTTCCATTTGCCATTGGGTCACGAGCCAGGTCACGCATACGTTTTTGTGTGCCTTTACAATAGAACCAACAACCTTTTATATGCGGTAATGTTAGGCCTATAGGTATTGGTTCAGAAATAGCAGGCATTGAAAGCATTGCACTATCAACATGTTCAGTAATATTTACTGTAATATTTCCGCCATTTCTTTCTGCCCAGCCTTTTTGCCAAAGGTAGCTAGCAACTTCAGCGACCTGCCAAATGGCCACAGAAAGTGAAGGTCGATTGTCTAATATAGATTTCATGTTAGTTTAATAATTCAGGTAAGAAAGAACTAAAAATCAGTACAACAATGCCTGTGATAAGCACAAGGATGGTTTTACGTGAGCAACCCTTCCATTCTTTTAGTATTATGCCCCAAACATTTGAAAAAGTAACATTGAGTGCCATTAAAATGCAAAAGGCTAAGGTGTTCATTGAACTATTTGGTTCGAAGAAACTTCTGCCGAGTGAAAGACCGAAGAATTGACTGTACCATAATAGTCCTGCAAGTATACAGAAAAATATATTTGAAGCCCAGAGTTTTCCGTCTTTATAATCAACAAAAGTCTTATTTCTAGCATTTTGATATAAACAGTAAGTGGCATTGGTAATAAAACCACCAAGAGTTACTAAGAATGTGGCAGGGAGGGTTCTAAACATTGGGTGAGTTAATTCTCCAAAATTTAATTCTTTACCAAACTCAAGTCCCACATTAAAACACCCACTCATAAAACCTGCTAAAAGAGCAATTAAAATCCCTTTAGGAAAATTAAAGTCCTTTACTGATTTTTTCTTTTCTTCTTCAGGGAGTGATGCTGATTTCATTCCCCCAGCAAGTCCAATAATTGCTATACCAATTAGAGTTACTACCACTCCTATAATAACGGAAGAGGTCAAAGAAGAGAGTGCATTTAGTTCAGGGAAGAATGCATGTAATAGCACAGGTCCCATAATAGTACCTAAGGCAGCGCAAGTACCTAGGGCTATTGATTGTCCAAGTGCCACGCCAAGATAGCGCATAGATAGGCCGAATGTGAGTCCACCAACGCCCCAAAGAACACCAAAAAATATTGTAAGGAGAGTTTCTTTAGGAGCAGCCGAATAAAGTTCGAAAAGGCTATGGCCTTCAGGAACAGCAAGCAAGGCTCCTAAGAAAGGAAAAATAAGCCAAGCAAAAACTCCCTGAATGAGCCAGTAGCTTTCCCAACTCCATTTTTTTATCTTGTTTATTGGTACATAACTACTTGACTGGCAGAATGCACCAATGGCAATGATACTTAGACCGATAAAAGTATTCATAGTTCTTAAGTTTTATCTTCTTAAAGAAAGGACAGATTTTTCATAATCCTGAATAACAGGAATTATATCATTACCTATAGGCACATTATTACGCACACAGAATTCATCGTAGACAGCATTCCAAGGCATTGTTTTTCCTTCTTCAA
>CAYFMO010000004.1:0-11104 GCA_964344225.1 uncultured Muribaculaceae bacterium
GAGGCTTGGCTAAAAGAATGCCACGTGTGGTTGTATAGAGGCGCTTGGATGGAATGGGAGCTAGGTAGAGTTGATATGGCCGTGCCACTTAGTCCAGGTGAAGTTATAAAGAAACGTCACGCTATTTATCGCCATCAATCCCAAAAAGATATTGTTCCTTTCCCTGGTGAAGACTCAAGGGAATTTTGGCAAAGAGCTGAAGACAGAACTCAAAACACAGCTCGACTATACGACAACCTTGGTATGGCAGAATATAAAGCTATTGAAGTTTTCGTTAAGTTGTTCTAGTATTTATTGATGAGCACTCTGATAGATATTAAAAAACTTAAAGCTGGAGATAGGAATACTTTTAACCAGCTTTGTAAAGAAAAATATCCATCTCTGGTCGCTTATGCTAGGATATTTATTCCTGAAGAATGGGCACAAGATGTGGTTCAGGATGTTTTATTTTCTGTTTGGCAAAATAGAACTAATTTGGACGAGAGTAAATCTATCCAAAATTATCTTTTGCGTAGTGTATATAATAGGTGTCTAAATTATATTAAGCGCGGGAACTATTCTAAAGATTTTCGTGAGTGGAATAAATTAAGGATTGCTAATATCGCCATCGAAGCCATAGAAATAGATAAAAACCCTGTCATAAAAAGACTTTTTGACCAAGATTTAAGAGAAAGTTTGAACAAAGCTATAAGTGCATTACCACCAAAAACACGAGAGGTATTTTGTATGAGTTATATTGATGAATATAGCAATAAAGATATTGCCGAAAAACTAAACTTATCGGTTCGGACTGTTGAAAGTCATATTTATATGGCTCTTAAGCAACTCAGGAAGCTTCTGAAATCAGAAAAACTCATACTATTATTCTTTTCCTTACACTTTTATAAAGATTTTATAAATTTTACTCAGTATTTTTAATCATTTGATTGTATTTATAATGTATACGCATTTGAACGCATTACTAAATGAATACTAATATTGATAGCGAAAATATTTCTGATGAACTTATAAATAAGTACTTATCGGGATTTGCTAGCGAAGAAGAGCTGGAAACTTTGGTTAAGTGGTTAGAAACTTCAGCCGAAAATGCCAGATACTTTGCGGAATTGTCATATGTTCATTCTGCATATAAAACCATCACCTCTCCTACACTTCACAAAGAAAAAGATGCGATGTTGCTTAGGATTAATGAAAGGATCGATGCTGAAATAAGTCTAAAAAAACAAAACAAATCATATTTCTCAACTGCCTTTAAATTTTTTTCAACAATAGCGGCTGCAATCGTTATATTGTTGGCATATTTCTTCTTCATAGAGCGCCCTAACGAAAATATTCAAGAAGAAAAATATCTTACTTATAGTAATACCTCTACTGAAATTGTAGCCCTTGGGCTTGAAGATGGGACAAAGGTATGGCTTCATGGAGGTTCTTTATTACAACAGAATCTAGATTCTAAGGATGGTATTCGTAAAATCAAGCTTTCTGGAAGAGCTTATTTCGATGTTGCAAAAGACTCAACACATCCATTCATAGTAACAACTGATGCAGTTGCCGTAAAAGTTTTAGGGACACGGTTTTCTGTAGAAACATCCAACGATGGCTCAAAAGTAAAAGTTGTGCTCGAAAACGGTTCCATTAGACTCCAATCATTAGAGGGTGTCAACCTGGTACGTTTACACCCCAACCAAGTTGCCATATATGATGGCCTAGAAGATGACGTCTTCATTGAACCTATTAATGCTAAACCTTATTTAGTTGAACACTATAATAAAATCACTCTTAATCAAGTTTGTATACCCGAAATCATTAAGCATATTTACGAAATGTATGGAGTAACAATTAGTACTCCACAAAAATATGACCCTAAACTAGAATATGAATTGAACTATAATCGAACTGACTCTGTTGAGCAGGTTATAGATATTATATGTGTGCTTACTGGAGTAAAGTTCGAAATAGATAGATAACCAAATTATTTTATATACTAATTATGTACTAACAATTTTTAATAACAACTAAAACAAACTCCAAATGAAGAAAAATTTCTTTTTAAGGTTTGGGATTTTCAGTTTGGTAATGGTATTTTCACTTGGTTTCTCACTAAGCGCTAAGCCCGTTAAAGAAAATCCTAACAAAACCTATGACGTTACTTTATCGCTTACAAACGCGACAGTAAAGTCATTCTCGGAAGCATTCACAAAAGAGACAGGAGTCCTATTCTCCTATGAATCTGCTGTTGCTCAAAAGCAGCTAGGACGAGTAGCTCTAAATGAAAAGAATGCAAGTTTAGAATCTATTCTTGATAAAGTTTTCAAGAAAGATTCATCTAGTAATTTTAGCTATGAGGTAGTAAACAGCACTGTTGTTGTGACCTATCAGGTGCCTCAAGTATCAAAGCCTACTACAGTTAGGGGAACAGTAGTAAGTGCTACTGGCGAGCCTTTAATTGGTGCGGGTGTTTTTATTAAGGGTACTGATAAGGGAGTAACAACGGATTTAGATGGTGCTTATTCTATTGAGGCTTCTGCAAGTGACATTCTAGTATTTTCATATATCGGATGCAAGGATGCTGAAGAATATGTAAATAACAGAAATTTAATATCAGTAACACTTTACGATGATGTTACTGTACTTGATGACGTTATCGTTGTTGGTTACGGTACTCAGTCTCGTAAGACACTTACTACTTCTATTGCCAAGGTAAGTGGAGATGCTCTCGAAAACGCTCCTGTTTCAAACGTGGGAGAAGCTCTAAAGGGTAAGGTTACTGGTCTTCGTATCGCTTCGAACAACACTCTTGCGGGAGAGTCGCCAAGAATGCTTATCCGTGGTGGCTCATCGATTTCGCTTAGTAATGACCCTATTGTCATTGTTGACGGAGTAACTAGAGATATGTCAACTATCAACCCTAACGATATTGAGTCTATTGAGGTTTTAAAGGATGCCGCATCTGCAAGTATTTATGGAGCACGTGCTTCTAATGGTGTTATCCTTGTTACAACTAAGAAAGGAGCTGCGCATAAGGGACCACAAATTACTTTTGATTCATCCGTTGGTTTTACTTCACCTTCAAGAAAGTGGGACTTAATGAATGCTGAAGAATACCTTACATTCCTTCGTCCTGCTATTAAAGAAGCATTGAATGGCCCTGCTACTCTTTTAGCTGCAACTGCAGCTGGAACTGGTAATACAGAAACAAGCCAGTATACCACTCGTTATCTATTACCTGGAGAAGAAGTTCCTGCTGGATGGAAGTGGGTTCAAGACCCTGTTTATCCTGATGATCCAACAAAGATACTTATCTTTACAGACACAGATTATCAATCACAGATATTCAGACCTGCTCTATGGCATAGAGAATATGTTGGAGTTAATGGTGGCAACCAAAATATGAAGTATGCTGCTTCTATTAGTTATCTTGAGGATGATGGTATGGTGCTAGCAAATGACTATAGCTTATTTACAATGCACGGAAACACTTCTTTCAAAATTGTAAAGAACCTAGAAGCTTCTACTACATTTGACTTCTCACGTTCAAATCAAACTCCTTTAACAGACCACTTCTTCAACGCTATTGGTCGTTCTCTTTTAGTTGCGCCGACTCATAGAGACTATGATGAAGATGGAAAATTATTAAATGGTGGACGTGGTGGTACTGCAGCAAACCAATGTATTCCTGAACACTGGGCAACTTATTATAAAAGAGCTCGTATTACCAATAAGTTCGTTGGCAACTTTAGACTTAAATGGGATATTACTAAAGACCTAACAGCTGTTGCTCAATACGCCTTATATGATAATGCATATGTAGGTAGTTATTATACATATGGAGAAGTCGACGGAGTAAAGAACCCACTATCACAAACAAGAAGCACAACAGAAACTAGAGATGAGACTCTTCGTCATTCGTTTCAGTCTTATTTGAATTTTGATAAATCGTTTGGTAAGCACTCAGTAAATGCTACAGCTGGTTTTGACTATATGCACTGGAAGAAATTACACTTTACTGCAAACTCAACTGGTTCCGTTTCAGATAAAGTCCCTGTACTTCAATCTGGTATCAACTTTACAGCTGAGAACTATGAAAGGAATGAGGCTTTAATGTCAGCATTTGGTCGTTTTAACTACAACTATAGCGACCGTTACATTGCATCATTTACATTCAGAGCGGATGGTTCATCAAAATTTGCTCCTGGTAATAGATGGGGTTTCTTCCCTGCTGGTTCAGTTGCTTGGGTTGTTTCAGAAGAGCCTTTCTGGACTGTAGATTCTTCAAAGATGAACTTCTTAAAACTAAGAGCATCATATGGTCAAACTGGTAATAATGGTATTGGCTTATTTGATACCTATGGGTCATACTCAACTGATAATCCGTACAACGGCTTAGCAACAACTCTTCCTTCAGCTATGATGAACTCTGGTTTGAAATGGGAGACTACAACTCAGCTTGACATAGGTCTTGATTTAAACTTCCTAAATGACAGACTTCGTTTCGTGTTTGACTACTATGATAAAGTTACAAACAATATGTTGTTTAGCGTTACCCTTCCTGATACAGGTTCTTTTGGTAGTGTAAAAGCAAACGTTGGTAGTGCTCGTTTCTACGGATTTGAGGCAGAAGTTCATAGTATGAATATCCACACTCGTAATTTTACTTGGTCAACTGATTTTACTTATTCATTCAGCAAGAATAAAGTTCTTTCTCTTCCAGATGAGTATAAATACACTGATATAAACGGTAAAGATGCTTGGAGAATCGGTGGTTACACTCTATCGGAGAGCGGAGAGCGTTTCGGTGGTACAGCTGTAGGAGAGCCTCTTGGACGTATCTATGGTTATAAGATTTCTCACATTATCCAAACAGAGGCTGAAGCTGATGCTGCTTACTACGATGCTATATCTAATGGTTATCGCCGCAGTGACGGAGTGCAGATAAAAGGACGTAAAGATGTGGGTGACTATGAGTATTTAAATAGACCTGGTTCTGCTCTTACTCCAGACGGAAAAGAACAAATTAACGCAGAAGATATGTTTGAATTAGGTAATGTTATGCCACACTCTACAGGTGGTCTTGGTAATACATTTACCTATAAAAACTGGGCTTTGAACATCTACGTTGATTATGCAATCGGACACCATCTTTACAACTATATGTTCTCTCGTTTTATGCAGAACTCTTTTGGAACGTATACAGCTAATATGGACAAGGAAGTTTACAAGACTTGGAAATATCCTGGTGATACCAAAGCTAAATATGCGAGATTTACAGCTAATGATGCTGACTATGGTAATAAAAACTTCTCTAGAGCTAATGATATGAATGTCCAAAAGGGAGACTATTTATGTCTTCGCGATGTAAGTCTTAGCTATACTTTCCCTGAGAAATGGATGAGAAAGACTCCTATTAAAAGGCTTACCTTAGGTGTATCTGGAAATACTCTTGCTTATTGGACAGGAGTGTCAGGAAGTGTCAGCCCTGAAACAGGTATGGGTACTGGCGGTGGAGACAACATGTACTCTGCTGTATCTACTGGTGGTAGTAGCAACTCTAGTTTAGCACCTGCTGCTCGTAAAGTTCTCTTCAATATTAAAATCACTTTCTAATACGTTATTACTATGAAAATAAATATATTAAAGAAATTATTCTGGGGAGGCTTTGCTAGTTTAGTCCTATTATCTTGCAATGCTCTTGATATAACACAAAACAGCAAGCTCTCTTTCAGTAATATGTGGAAGACACCTACTGACGTTGAAACTTCCACACATGGCATATACTATCGTATGCGTTCAAACTTTATCAATGGAGCAACTAATATGTTCTATTGGGGAGAGGCTCGTGTAGGAGCATATATGTGGGGACCAAGTTTGTATTACAATGTTCACGATGCGAATATGAGTGCTGTTGCTAAAAACGTAATGGACGGCACCACATCTGGAACTAGCTGGTCTGCTATTTATACTGCTATTGACCAAGCAAACTCTGTACTTAAATATGCTAACACAATTCCTGCTATGACAGAAGCACAAGTTGGATTTGCTCTTGGACAAGCTCATTTCGCTCGTGCTTATCTATATTTTTGGGCTGCTCGTGTTTGGGGCGATGTTCCATTGAATCTAGTACCAGTGGAATCAACAACTCAGCCAGAGAGCTATCCTACTAGAGCTCCTAAAGCTGATGTTTATGCTCAAATTAAACTAGACATAGAAAAAGCATTAGAGTATGCACAATACCTTGGTAGCAATAAATATCTAGCTACTAAAGATGCTGTTAATATGTTAAAAGCTGAGTACGGTCTTTGGATGTACGCTAATCAAGGTGGAGATGCTTCTTATCTTTCAATGGCTGAAACTGCTTTAAATGAGATTGGTATTGGAGGTGCGCGTCTAATAACATATAAGGATATATTTGACAGAACGAAGAAGGCTAATAGTGAAGTTATTTTTATTTTGAATAATAATCAAACAGAAAAATTAACTGGAGGTTATTATAGTATGTATACTTTCCCTTCTGGAGATATTCCTGTTCAATATCAGCAAAATCCTGTTCCTATTTATCAAACCCAATGGTGGAGTTATTCTCAAAACTTCGTTGATGTACTTCTTGCAAGTAAAGATATTAATGGAGACAGAAGAGTAGATTGTAACCTTGGAATTGGTACATATGAAAAGGATGGTAAGACTATTACTTGGCCTAATAAGTTTTTAGGAGATATGTCTACTTCAACTACAGTATTTGACTCAGACCTTATCTACTATCGTTATGGTCAAGCAGTTATGATGCATGCTGAACTTAAGTATCACCAAAAGAAATATGCTGAAGCTCTTACTTCTCTTAACTTAATTGCAAAGAGAGCATATGGTGTTGATAATTTCTATACAGATAGCAGCAAGGATGGTGTTCTTGAAGCATTGACAAAAGAATACTTCCTCGAGTTCCCTTGTGAAGGTGTTATCTGGTGGGCATTAATTCGTCTAGATAAACTAGAGGAATACAACCCTGTAATTGCAGAAAAGAAGGCTCTTAATAAGAATATCCTACTTTGGCCTGTGGCTAAGAGTGCTATTAACAAGAATTACAAACTCACTCAAACAGAGGGATGGAGTTAATCACAATTAAAAGATTTATTCAATGAAAACAAATTATATAAAACTATTGGCATTGTCTTTTGCTTTGATTTTTGGCCTTTCTGCTTGTGTAAAGGTGGAAGAGGCTGTTGATCAAGGTGTAAGAATTGCATTGTCACCTAAAGTTGAGAATTTTAAAGCTGACGGTACAACTGCATCTGGCAAGGCAAAGTATACAGCTATTGTCATTGTAAATGAGGGGTCTCAAGTAGTAGATGTTGACTGGACAGCAACAGTCGAAGCAAATAAAACCTGGGCCAAGGTTAAGGCTGTTGAGTTAGATGAAACATTCATAGAAACTCATTCTCAAAAAGAACACAAGGTAAGTAGAAAAGGTATAGAGGTCGGTGTATCTCCTAACACAGAATACAGGAGAAATTTCACGGTTTCAATCAAATTAACGGATGGAACTACTGTGCCTTTTGCCTTCCAACAGCTAGGAGATAAAGCAGATGCTGCTGTAGCTTTAGCTACTCAAGATATTGAGTTTATGGCTACTGGCGGAAGCATAGATGTTGGTTTCACTACAAATATGGGAGATGCTTATACTGTATCTATTGAATATGGTGAGGAAAGTTCTGATTGGTTGTCGTGGACAAGCACTCAAGGTGTACTTACATTCACTGCAAAGACTTGGATAGACAAAACAAAAGTTAGAACTGCAAAAGTTACTGTTACTGTTGGCTCGGAAGATACTAGTCTTGCAAGCGCTGTTTTAACTGTAACTCAACTAAAAAGTGATGATTATTACTTTATTTTTGGAGAGTCTGTTAAGAAACTCCCTATTGAAAATGCTATTCAAACAACAAAAGTTAGCGATGGCTTGTATAGTGTAAGTACTTTCTTCCTAAATTCAGCAGATGGCAAGAATCCAATTTATCTAAATCTAAATTCAAGGGTTTTAGATTATCCTTACTATGCTCTTAAGGCAGACGGAACTATTGTAGAGGTTGGTTCGGCTAGTGAAACTCCTCCACAAGGACCAGCTATTGATGTCGATGGATTGCGCTTATTAAGTCTTAATATGACTGATAGAACATGGTCTTGGGAAAGAATTTCTAATCTATATGCTACCCCTGACAGTGAACTTGCTAATTACCCTACAAAAGCTTACCCTGCAGCTGACGGCACAAAGAAAGTTTGGATGACTACTGGTCTTCACTGGAATGGTGGTTCTGATTTATCTCCATATAAATTAGGTTCAGGCCTAGTTGCAGGAGACAAAACTGGTGGTTATGGTAATGATCCATACACTGTTAGAAACAGCGCATATGACACTCAGGAAAATGGTGGAGCTATACCAGAAGTTGTTGACGGAGATGGTGTTCCTATTTCTAAAAAATATGGACGTCTTTATAGTAGTGTAGAGACAATTCTTGCTCTACCAAATGGCGCTCTATCTGATTTCCATTTGATTGATCATCCTATAGGAAAAGTTGGAACTACATATACTGATGGTCTTGGAACCACTTACACTCTTCAAAGCACATTAAAAGGCGCTATTCAGAAATTCGATGCTACAAATGAAGGCGACCTTGCAGCAGAGGAGGCACACCCTGAAATTGTTGTTCAACTTCAAGGACCTTGTCCATACGGTTGGCACGTAGCTAATCTACAGGACTGGAAAGACCTATTCTACGCAGCTTCTTTAGTCGATAACGAAATCTCAGCTGAGCATGCACACTATAGCTATATGGCAAAGGGTCAACTTAACAACTTTGCAGGAATTTTATATTCGAATGACTGGACTCAATATGGCTACACTCTTCCTAATAGAAGACCTACAGCTGATGCATTCGGTTTTAACCTATTCTGCCAAGGCTGGAGACTTTATAAGACTGGCTACGACTATGGTCCTGGAGACAACGATCCTAGATTCTATGCTTTAATTCCTATGCTAGGCCAAAATACAGCTAGTAAATGTGCAGGATGGAGAATTTGGGTACAAAAAACAGAGTCAAATATGAGAATGGACGATGGATTTGACTTCGGTAATGGTTCTGGAGCTGCTGTTCGTTGCGTGAAGAATTATGTGAAATAATTTCTTGTAAATTTGAGTGTGACTCTTAACTTTGCAAAAAGTTAGGTCACACTCTTAAATTTATCATAATGATGAAAATATTAAAACATATTTTAACTCTTTCACTTATCGCTTTTTTATTCTCTTGTGAGAAGCCAGAGCCAGAAAAGCCTTTTATACCTGTAGACCCAGGTGGCACTGAAGAGGAAAACACTTTGCCAAAACCAGGTGAAGCAAAAACAATGGTTGTAGCTCATAGAGGAGGCTCACTTGAGGCTGGTAGAAGAGATTTCCCTGACAACTCTATTGCTTCTCTGCGTTATGCTATGTCTTTAGGATGCTATGCTTCTGAGCTCGATATCTACTGGACAAAAGACAATGACGTTATTGTTGCACACGCTGACGGCAATGGAAAAATCAATGGTATGTATCCTTGGGAACACACTCTGGCAGAAATTCAAAATGCTGGTAAGCTAAGCAATGGTGAAACAATACCTTCTTTACGTGATTATATAAGCGTAGTTATGGAAGAAGGAAGCTGTACAAAGCTCTGGATTGACATTAAAAATATTACAGTTCCACAAAAGATGAACGCAGAAGTGGTAAAAGGATGTAAAGTGGCCTGCGAAATTGCTACTGAAATGAAAGCTATTAATTTCATTGAGTTCATTTGTACAGGAAACGAAAAGGTATATATGAGTTGTAAACCTCTTGTTCTTAGCGCTGGGATGAAAATAGGTTGGATGGCCAACAGGTCTGGGGTTGAATATGCCTCAAATGGGAATAACTGGTGCAACTTATCTATTGACCACTTTAAGACAATAGGAGCTGGCTCACGTACTGTAGAGGAATATTATGACAATAAGGTTGCTATCAGCTGCTACAATGCAGACAGTGACTTACAAATGAATTTCTTTATAGCACAGAAGGGTAAGATGAAAGCTATTTGCACAAATTATCCTAACAAGCTCATAAATAAAATGAAGCAATACTAGTTTAAGAATATATGAAAAGAATTATTACAACATTACTATTGGGATGCTTCGCTTTGATTCAGGCGGGAGCTTGGGGCGGAAGAGTCCACGCTGCTATCACTTACATAGCTGAACAAAATCTCACTCCAAAAGCAGAGAAAAAAGTAAGAGAAATTTTAGATGGAAAATCTCTTGTGTACTACGCTTCTTGGATGGATTATTATAAACCTGAAATGCTTGTTAAGTATGTAGATAAGGATGGTGTAGCAAAAACAAGGACTATTCCCCATACTTTTAAAGTTACAAAAGAGCTAACTCCTCGTCATGACCCACCACATGAGGGTGTTTATACTATGAATAGAGCTGTGGAGCTTCTTAAGGATTATAAAAACCTTGATGATTCAACACGAATGGTTTCAATGCAGATTTTAGCTCACTTGCTTGGCGACATGCACTCTCCTGGTCACGTTATCTATGCTGATAAACGGGATAGGGGTATTGGTAAGTTTAAAGTGACTTTTAGAGGCAAAGAAACAACTATGCATAGAATTTGGGATGACCAATTCATAGATGCTTGCGTTCCTGGGAATAGCTATATTGACCTTGCTTATGTAGTTTGCAGAGCAACAACTAAAAAAGAAAAGAAGGCTCTTCAAGCTGGTACAATTGAAGATTGGGCACAGGATATAATTGATTGTACTAAGGATATGTGGGATGTCCAAGAAGGAGATGTCCTAACCTATGATTATGTAACTCAATACCGCGACCTAGCCTATTCTCAAATTGAAAAAGCTGGCCTTCGTCTTGCAAAACTCTTAAATGAACTTTTCGGTTAAAGTTTTATATAAATAAAATAAAAATCCAGTAGCTGTCAGAAACTACTGGATTTTTATTTTATTGCAGTACTAGGAGACTGCCATCACTGTAAAATTTATTCTTTGTCAGCTGATGGAGCTTCTGCTGCTGGTTTTTCTGCTTTTGGAGC
>CAYFMO010000004.1:11204-30740 GCA_964344225.1 uncultured Muribaculaceae bacterium
TTCTGCTTTTTTACTTCCACCGCGACGGCTACGACGAGTTGTTTTCTTTTCCTTCTTAGGAGTCGAAGCAAGAGCTGCCTCGTTGAAGTCTACAAGCTCTATTAGTGCCATATCTGCTCCATCACCATGACGGAAACCAGTTTTTAATACTCTTGTATATCCACCTGGACGGTCTGCAATCTTAGGAGCAACTGTACGGAACAACTCTGTCACAGCTTCTTTGTTCTTAAGATAGCTGAATACAATACGACGTGAGTGGCTTGAATCGTCCTTTGATTTAGTGATAAGAGGTTCTATATAAACCTGCAATGCTTTTGCTTTTGCAACTGTTGTCTCAATTCTCTTATGAAAAATTAGAGAAGATGCCATATTAGCAAGCATTGATTTTCTATGTCCACTCTTACGGCCAAGGTGGTTAATTGATCTATTATGCCTCATGTTTAAATGTTCTTTTTCTTTGGTTCAATATTATACTTAGTAACATCCATTTCAAATGAAAGTTTTAGCTTCTCTAGTAAAAGGTCAATCTCATTAAGAGATTTTCTACCAAAGTTTCTAAGTTTCATCAGTTCTGCTCTAGAGTAAGTTACTATATCTGCTAGTGTATCTACATCTGCTGCCTTCAAACAATTGTATGCCCTTACAGACAAGCCCATGTCAGAAAGCTTAGTAAGTAGTAGATGTCTCATACGTAGTGACTCCTCATCTAGCTCTTTTGAATCTGCCTCTACAGCGCTCTCAAGAGTAAATTTCTTGTCGTCTGTAAAGAGTTTGAAATGGTAAATAAGAATATTTGCTGCCTCTTGAAGAGCTAAGTTCGGAGTAATTGAACCATCTGTTTCAATTTCCAAAACAAGCTTCTCGTAGTCGGTCTTCTGTTCTACACGCCAGTTCTCAACTTTCCAGTTTACGTTTCTAATAGGTGTATAAATTGAGTCAATTGGAATAGTTCCAATAACTGCATTATCATCTCTATTTTCTTCTGCAGGGACGAAACCACGTCCTTTGCCGATTGATAGAGCTATATCTAACTTAACTGAAGGCTCTAGAGAGCAAATGTGTAGTTCAGGGTTTAACACCTTGAAAGAAGACAATCCTTTTGAGATATCCTCTGCAGTAAACTCCTGCTTACCGCTGATTACGATGTTTGCCACCTCTGAGTCTACAGTTTCTACCATTCTCTTAAATCTAACTTGTTTAAGGTTAAGGATGATGTCCTGCATTCCCTCGATTACTCCTGCTATTGAAGAGAACTCCTGGTCTACACCAGAAATTTTAACCGATGTGATAGCAAAACCTTCCAGAGAGGACAACAAAATGCGACGAAGTGCATTACCTATGGTCTGGCCATATCCAGGTTCTAGTGGTCTGAATTCAAAGCGACCTAAAGTATCTGTACTTTCAAGCATTATTACTTTGTCGGGGTTCTGAAATGCTAAGATTGCCATATTATTCTTTATTAAGGTATTAATTATTATTTAGAGTACAACTCAACGATAAGTTGCTCATTAATGTTCTCAGGGATCTCTGTTCTTACTGGAGTATTAAGATACTTACCTGTAAGTGACTTAGCGTCAAATTCAATCCATGGATATTTAACAGCCGAAGCTACGCTTTCAACGATAACCTCAAGACTCTTTGATCTTTCTCTAACAGCTACCACATCACCTGGCTTAACCAAAGCTGAAGGAATGTTACAAACACTACCGTTTACAGTAATGTGAGCATGGGTAACTAACTGCCTTGCAGCTGCTCTTGTAGGAGCAATACCCATACGGTAAACTATGTTATCTAAACGTGATTCAAGAAGCATAATAAGGTTCTCACCTTTCTGACCTTTCATACGAGATGCTTTCTCATAAAGGTTACGGAATTGTCTCTCAAGAAGACCATAAGTATATTTTACTTTCTGCTTCTCTCTTAACTGAATACCATACTCAGATTTCTTTTTACGCTTGCTTGCTAAGCCATGCTGTCCTGGAGGATAATTTCTTTTTTCAAAGTCCTTATCTGGTCCGAAAATCGGCTCGCCGAATTTTCTTGCAATTTTTGTACTTGGTCCAGTATATCTTGCCATAATAATTTATTCTTTTAAAATTTTACAATTAAACTTTACGACGATTTTTAGGTCTACATCCATTATGTGGCATTGGAGTCACGTCTACAATCTCTGTAACCTGGATACCTGCACCGTGTATAGTTCTGATAGCAGACTCACGTCCTGCTCCTGGACCTTTTACGTATACTTTAACCTTACGTAAGCCAAGGTCATAAGCCACTTTTGCAGCATCTTCTGCTGCTACTTGGGCTGCATAAGGAGTGTTCTTTTTAGAACCTCTAAAACCGCTCTTACCTGCTGATGACCAGCTGATAACTTGACCTGTACTATTTGTAAGAGTAACAATTACATTGTTAAAGGTTGATGAAATATGAGCCTCACCATAAGCGTCAACCTTTACAACTCTCTTTTTAACTGTTGTTGTTTTCTTTGCCATAATTCATCTCCTATTATTTAGTTGCTTTCTTCTTATTTGCAACTGTTTTTCTTCTACCCTTTCTAGTACGGGCATTATTCTTTGTACTTTGGCCACGAGTAGGAAGACCGATACGATGACGGATTCCTCTATAGCAACCAATGTCCATAAGACGTTTGATGTTAATTTGGATATTAGAGCGAAGCTCACCCTCAATCTTATACTCTGTAGCAATTACATTACGAATTGCTGCAAGTTGATCGTCATTCCACTCTCCAACCTTAATATCGTAGTCAATATCTAGGCTAGAAAGAATACTTCTAGCAGAGCTACGACCTATTCCGAAGATATAAGTTAGCCCTATTTCTCCTCTTTTCTTATTAGGTATGTCAACACCGGCTATTCTTGCCATAATCTATTTTTAGTTAATTTGTTAGACAATTAAAAATTATCCTTGACGCATTTTAAATTTAGGATTTTTCTTGCTAATTACATAAAGACGACCTTTGCGTCTAACAATTTTGCAATCCTCACTGCGTTTTTTGATGGATGCTTTTACTTTCATTTCTTTAAAATTTTATTTGTATCTGAAAGAAATTCTTCCCTTTGATAAATCGTAAGGTGACATCTCAACCTTAACCCTGTCTCCAGGAAGTATCTTAATATAATTCATTCTCATTTTTCCTGAGATATGAGCAATGATCACATGTCCATTTTCTAATTCGACTCTGAACATTGCGTTAGGTAGAGTTTCTATAACAACTCCTTCCTGTTCAATTGCTGCTTGTTTAGGCATTAATAATCACTTTAAAATTTAACATTGTTTTCTATATAGTCAAATGTAGATAGTAATTCAGCCTGGCCCTTCCTGACAACAACCGTAAGCTCGAAGTGCGCTGATTTCTTCTGATCTGCTGTATGTACTGCCCAACCATTTTTAGCTAAGTACACATTTCTGATACCTGAATTAATCATCGGCTCGATACAGATTGTCATTCCGTCAAGGAGTTTTGCACCTTTTCCAGGTTTACCATAATTAGGTACTCCTGGTTTTTCATGCATTTTCCTACCTATTCCATGTCCTTCTAATTCACGAACAACAGAAAAACCGAATGACTCCGCATACGTTTGTACCGCGTGTCCTATATCACCAGTCCTATTCCCAACAACTGCCTCCGCAATACCTCTATAAAGAGATTCTTTTGTAACATCAAGGAGCATTTTGGTTTCAGCATCCACCTCCCCCACAGGAAAGGTGTAAGCCGAATCACCATTATATCCTTTATAGAATGTTCCACAGTCCACAGAAACGATGTCTCCTTCTTTGAGGACGTAATTCGATGGAAAACCATGAACTACAACATCATTTACTGAGATGCAAAGTGCTGCTGGAAAACCCTCATAACCCAGAAAGCTTGGGATAGCTCCGTGATCACGGATGAAAGTCTCAGCTACCCTATTCAACTCTAAAGTTGTCACACCTGGGGCAACCATTTTACCGACTTCCGCTAATGTCTTCGAGACCAGTAACCCGTTCTCGCGCATTAATTCTATCTCTTCCTGAGTTTTAGTGTATACCATCTTTCAATGAACTCAATTTTATAGTCCAGAACGTCCTTGTAGACGACCTGTCTTCATTAGTCCGTCATAGTGACGCATTAGCAAATGACTCTCAATTTGCTGAAGTGTATCGAGAATAACTCCCACAAGGATTAGAAGTGAAGTACCTCCATAAAAACTTGCGAACTGGTTAGTTACTCCGAACATCATAGCAAATGCTGGTAGAATTGCGATTAAAGCAAGGAAGACTGAACCCGGAAGAGTTACTCTAGACATAACTGTATCTAGGAACTCTGCTGTTGCCTTACCTGGCTTAACTCCTGGAATATAAGCACCATTTCTTCTAATATTATCTGCCATCATAGTAGGATTATACTGAATTGCAGTATAGAAGAATGTAAATACTATAATTAGAAGCGCAAAAGTAAAGTTATACCAAAATCCTGTGTAGTTGCTAAACACTGCTGCTAAGCCTCTAGTTGTCTCAAATCTTGAGAAAATCATAGGGAAAAGCATAAGCGCCTGAGCAAAAATGATTGGCATAACTCCAGCTGCATTAATCTTAATAGGAATATACCTAGGAGCTCCACCGTATTTACTTCCAACGATATTCTTTGGATATTGTACTGGAACTCTTCTCACAGCTTGCACTAAAGCAATGGCTGCTATAAAAATTAGGTAAAGTACTACTAATTCTACAATAAGAAGAATTAGTCCACCGCTAGCATTTGATGAAAGCTTTGCTCCAACTTCTGCTGTTAAAGCATATGGAAGACGAGCAATAATACCCACCATAATGATTAGAGAAATACCATTTCCTAAGCCACGGTCAGTGATACGCTCACCAAGCCACATTACGAACATAGTACCACCTAATAAAATTAAGGTAGACATTGCACTATACCAGAAACTGCTCCATCCTAAAACTCTAACAGCAGTAAATGCTGTTGGCGGAATCTGGTTGTGAAGTGCTGCCATATAAGCCGGACCTTGAATAAGGATGATCGCAATAGTTAGATACCTTGTATATTGGGTCATCTTCCTTTGTCCACTCTCTCCCTCCATTTGCAGTTTCCTGAAATAAGGAACGAGTACACCAAGAAGCTGGATTACGATTGATGCCGAAATATAAGGCATAACTCCAAGCGCAAAGATTGAAGCATTACCGAAAGCTCCACCAGAGAACATATTCAAAAGGCCTACTAGACCCTCTGAAGATGTTTGTTGGAAATCGATAAGCTGAGTAGAATCAATACCAGGAAGCACAATAAAACTACCAAGGCGATAAACCAATAGTAACATTAATGTGTAACCAATTCTGGTACGCAATTCTTCAATCTTAAAGATATTCTTGATTGTTTGAATGAGTTTTTTCATCTTTATTCAATTGTTGTTGTAGTACCGCCAACAGCTTCAATCTTATCAATTGCTGATTTTGAAAAAGCATTAGCAGATACTTCAAGTTTTGCTGTCAAATCACCGTTTCCAAGAATCTTAACTAGCTGGTTTTTGTTGATAAATCCAGCTGCTCTTAGAACATCAATAGTAACAACACTCTCTCCTGTCCTATCAAAAAGTTCTTGAAGAGTAGCCACGTTAACTGCCTTATATTCTACACGATTTGGATTAGTGAAACCATACTTAGGAAGTCTTCTTTGGATAGGCATCTGACCTCCCTCAAAACCTAATTTACGAGAATAACCAGAGCGTGATTGAGCTCCTTTATGTCCGCGAGTAGATGTACCACCGCGACCTGAACCTTCACCACGACCGATTCTTTTTTCGCTATGTCTTGAGCCTTTTGCAGGTGTCAAATTATTTAATTTCATCTATTTATCCTCCTATTTAAATTTCCTCTACTTTTACAAGGTGAAGAACTTTGTTTACCATACCTTTAGTAACAGGATTAAGTTCTACCTCTACAGTTTGATGCATTTTTCTTAATCCTAGAGACTCGAGATTAGCAATCTGTCTCTTAGTTGCACCATTTTTACTTTTGATTTGAGTTATCTTAAGTTTTGCCATTTCTTAGTCCTCCTTAACCATTAAATACTCTGCTCATAGGAATACCACGAAGTCCAGCAACTGTGTAAGCATCTCTCAACTCAGCCAAAGCAGCAACTGTAGCTTTTACTAGATTGTGAGGATTCGATGAACCTCTTGATTTAGCTAGTACGTTATGTACTCCAACTGAATCAAATACAGCACGCATAGCACCACCCGCTGTAACTCCTGTACCAGGAGCTGCAGGCTTCATGAATACTCTCGCACCACCATATTTAGCTTCCTGCTCATGAGGAATAGTTCTATTCAAAATAGGAATTTTAATAAGATTTTTCTTTGCATCTTCAATTCCTTTTGAAATTGCTGTTGTAACTTCATTGGCTTTACCAAGACCATGACCTACAACACCATTCTCGTCACCCACTACAACTATTGCTGCAAAACTGAAGTGACGACCACCTTTCGTAACTTTTGTTACTCTTTTGATGGCTACCAATCTGTCTTTTAATTCTAGATCAGATGTTTTTACTCTTTTAACATTTGTTTTTGCCATAGTCTCTTAGAATATTAAGCCACCTTCACGGGCAGCGTCAGCCAAACTTTTAACTCTTCCATGATAACGGTAACCACCACGGTCAAAAGATATAGTAGTGATACCCTTAGCGATAGCACGCTCTGCAATTGCTTTTCCAACAAGAGCAGCAGCCTCTATACCCGATTTACCCTTGCAGTCAGCTGCAAGTCCTTTATCGTTTGAAGCAGCAGCAACTAAAGTTACTCCCTTCACATCATCAACAACCTGTACGTAAATCTGTTTGTTGCTTCTGAAAACAACCATTCTTGGTCTTTCAGCAGTACCATTAACGACTTTGCGGATACGGTAGTGAATTCTTCTTCTTCTTTCTATTTTATTCATTGCCATAATCTAGTCCTCCTATTATTTAGCACTTGCTGATTTACCTGCTTTACGACGAAGCTGCTCACCAACAAACTTAATACCTTTACCTTTATAAGGTTCTGGTTTACGTAATGTGCGAATCTTTGCTGCCACTTGTCCAATAAGTTGTTTATCTGCACTTTTTAGAACTAAAACAGGGTTTTGACCCTTTCTAACAGGTTCAGCCTCTGCTTTAATTTCTTTTGGAAGTAACATGTGTATTTCGTGTGAAAAGCCTAAAGACATTACAAGAAGTTGTCCTTGAACATCTACACGATATCCAACGCCTACAAACTCTTGTTTGATTGTATAACCCTCTGAAACTCCAATAACCATGTTATTAACAAGAGAGCGATAAAGACCGTGAAGTGAACGGTGCCTTGGCTGATCTGTCGGACGGCTGAATTTTATCTCATTTCCCTCTATTTTTACAGTGATATCTACATCCACTTTCTGTGAAAGTTCACCAAGAGGTCCTTTAACCTTAACAACATTACCAGGTAGCAACTCTGCTGTTACTCCGGCTGGAAGGCTTACAGGTAATTTACCAATTCTTGACATTATTGATTTCTTTTATATTAATATACATAACATAATACTTCACCACCCACATTCAGCTGTTTTGCTTCTTTGTCAGTGATAACGCCTTTTGAAGTAGAAATAATAGCAATACCCAAACCATTAAGAACACGTGGAATATTGTCTACATTAGTATATTGCCTTAGACCTGGCTTTGAAACGCGTTCAATTTTCTTGATCGCAGGAGTCTTAGTCTGAGGATGATACTTCAAAGCGATTTTAATTGTGTCTCTCGGAGTTCCTTCTACTACCTTGTAGCTTAGGATATACCCCTTATCGTGAAGAATCTCTGTAAGAGCCACCTTCATCTTTGAAGAAGGAATCTCCACGACTTTCTTACCTGCCAGGTAAGCATTACGTACCCTTGTAAGGTAATCTGCAATTGGATCAGTCATTTTTCTTTGTTTTTAATAGAAACCGGCGATAATCGCCCGATATCCGATTGTTAATTATTATTTATTTGTGTTGTTACCAACTTGCTTTCTTTACGCCTGGAATTAAACCATTGCTTGCCATCTCACGGAACTGAATACGGCTAATACCGAATTTTCTCATATATCCCTTAGGACGTCCAGTGATAGAGCAACGATTGTGCAAACGGCATGGAGCAGAGTTCTTAGGTAGCTTGTCTAATGCAACCCAGTCACCAGCTTCTTTAAGAGCCTTTCTCTTTTCAGCGTATTTTGCAACCAATTTCGCGCGTTTTACTTCGCGAGCTTTCATTGATTCTTTTGCCATCTTAGTTCTCCTATATTATTAATTGTGTTTCTTGAATGGTAAACCGAATTCTTTTAGAAGCGCATAAGCTTCTTCATCTGTTTCTGCTGTTGTTACAAAAGTGATTTCAACACCACGAATTCCACCAATCTTATCTATATCAATTTCAGGGAAAATAATATGCTCTTTAATACCTAGAGTATAATTACCTTTTCCGTCTAGCTTTTGTGAAATACCATTGAAGTCTCTAATTCTTGGAAGAGATACACGAATAAGTCTTTCAAGGAATTCATACATTCTAGTTCCTCTAAGAGTAACTCTCGTTCCAATAGGCATTCCTTTACGAAGCTTAAAGTTAGATATGTCTTTTTTAGAAGTAGTCACAACAGCTTTTTGACCTGCAATAAGACTAAGTTCTTGTTGTGCTGTCTCTATTAATTTCTTATCACCTGTTGCATCACCAACACCTATATTGAGAGCAATCTTAACTAGTTTAGGGCATTGCATTACTGATGAGTAACCAAATTCCTTCATCAACTTAGCTACGATTTCGTCATTATATTGCTTCTTCAAAGCAGGTACATAACCTGCTGGTTTTGAGCTCTTTGCCACTGTCTTTGCCATTATTTAATCTCCTCCCCAGATTTTTTTGCATAGCGTATTTTCTTACCGTCAACAACCTTGCGGCCAATTCTTGTAGGTTGTCCTGTTTTAGGATCAACTACTTGAAGGTTAGAAATATGTACACTTGCCTCCTGTTTAACAATACCACCCTGAGGATATTTTGGACTTGGTTTTGTATGCTTGCTAACGATGTTAACGCCCTCTACAATAGCGCGATCCTTAGAAGTAATAACCTCAAGCACTTTACCGGTTTTTCCTTTATCGTTACCGGCATTAACATAAACGGTGTCACCTTTTTTAATATGCAATTTTTTCATAATCTTTACTTATTATAGGACCTCCGGTGCCAGTGAAACGATTTTCATATAATTCTCGCGAAGCTCTCTTGCTACTGGCCCAAAGATACGTGTACCTTTTAACTCGCCAGCATTATTGAGAAGAACGCAAGCATTGTCATCAAAGCGGATATATGAACCGTCCGCTCTACGAATTTCTTTCTTTGTGCGAACTATTACAGCCTTAGATACTGTGCCCTTTTTAGTGTCACCTCCAGGGATTGCACTTTTAACTGTAACGACGATCTTATCGCCTACGCTCGCATAACGGCGGCGGGTACCACCCAGAACACGGATACAAAGAACTTCCTTTGCTCCACTGTTGTCTGCCACCTGTAAACGTGATTCCTGCTGTATCATTATTATTTAACTTTTTCTACAATTTCTATTAATCTCCAGTTCTTTGTTTTACTCAAAGGACGGGTCTCCATGATGCGAACTTTATCGCCTTCGCTACACTCATTCTTTTCATCATGAGCAACTAACTTTGTGGTCTTTTTTACGAATTTTCCGTAGATAGGATGCTTTTCTTTTCTTGCTACTGCAACAACTATAGATTTATCCATCTTGTTGCTAACCACAACTCCTATTCTTTCCTTACGAAGATTTCTTTCCATCAGAATTTAATTTTAGTTCTGTTTTTCTTTCTCTGCTAGGATAGTCATCATGCGAGCAATATCCTTTCTAGCGTTTGTAATTTTAGAAGTGTCCTCTAATGGAGAAATTGTGTGATTTATTCTCATAGTATCGAGGTTTGCCTTCTCAACTTCAATGCGTTCGCGTAACTCTGCGACTGACATTTCACGTACTTCAGATGCTTTCATTTCTCTTCTCCATTAAATTATTCTACATAATCTCTACGTACAACAAACTTTGTTGTTACAGGAAGCTTTTGTGCTCCAAGACGAAGTGCTTCTTTTGCAACCTCCATTGGAACTCCTTCTGCTTCAATAATAATACGACCAGGCGTAACAGGGCATACAAATCCCTCTGGAGCACCCTTACCCTTACCCATACGCACCTCGGCAGGTTTTTTAGTATATGGCTTATCAGGGAAAACTCTGATCCAGATTTTACCCTCACGTTTCATATAACGTGTAACTGCCTGACGCGCTGCCTCAAGCTGACGACCTGTAAGCCAACAATTTTCCAAGGTCTTAATACCGAAAGAGCCAAAAACAAGCTGATTGCCCCTCTGAGAGAGACCCTTCATACGGCCTTTCTGTTGCCTTCTAAATTTTGTTTTCTTTGGTTGTAACATTGTTCTATTACTTTTTAATTAAAACATTTTCCCAATAACCCTAATCAATTGAGTATCAGCTGGTTGGGCATAGTGGTCCTCAATTAATGGGTTGCAAAGATAATAAAAATTTTTGAATTGCAAACATTATTTGAAAAAATTTGCAATCTTTTCGACCGAAGATTTTAATACTTAAGTCTCATATTTTTAATAACTTACGCTCCGCGATGAAAAATATTACCGAACATTTTCGACCAAGAATAAATTGGAGGTCAATTCTTTTAATTACATTTGCAATCCAAAGTGATTTTGGCTTTGGTATAGAATGTGCAAATTAGTGCCTGGACATTAGTTATTATAGAATGAAAACTAGACTATATATATATATTATTATCCTCCTTTATATCGCCTTGCCCTCAAAAGCTTTTGGGCAAACACAAAAAGGCGGATTTATGAGTTATATCGTGGATGAGAACAATGATACCATTTTCGTAGACGAGCTACCCGCATCAAGAGTTTTTCAAAAAATGCCAAAACAAAAAGGAAAAGATTGGCGAAAATATTATAGGCTAGTCCACAATTTCAGCAAAACTTATCCATACGCAATAGTTGCGAAAAAGCTTATTATCGAAGCAGATAGTACAATCTTAGCAAATGATTTCACACGAGGACAACGTGAACGCTATATAAACTCTGTTCAAGATGAGCTTTTTACTGCTTTTGAAAAGCCCCTAAGGGGAATGACGGTAACGCAAGGAGCATTGCTTATGAAACTTATTGACAGGGAAGTTGGATTATCATCTTATGCTATCATACGAAATTATAAAAGTCGTATTGCTGCAGGGTTTTGGCAAGGAGTAGCTAAGCTCTTTGGATCAGATATGAAGAAAAATTATGACCCAGAGGGTGAAGATAAGCTTACAGAAGAATTGGTAATGCTGTGGGAGTCTGGAGATTTTCCAGAATTTTACTACTCATTATTTTGGAAATATCCCCCAGAAATCGAAATACCATCGAAATATAAATAAGGAGAAGATTCTATCCAGTCATTTAAGATAAAAAGTTCTGCTCCTGATTCTAGTTTCATCTGGACATTAACGTGATAATGCCCAAAAATGAAATAATCGATTTTATTTTCTCTCGAGAAATCCTCTGCCCACTTTACTAGAGGCTCGTTTTGTCCTTTAAAAATATATTGCTCTTTGCGAGCAAGCCTGCTAGACTTTGACCAGTTATTTCCAAGGCGGAAAGCAAACCAAGGATGAAGAGTGCTAAATAGGACTTGTAGTACTTTATTATGAAATACTCCACGTAAAAATTTATACCCAAGTGGAACATCACCAAGCCCGTCTCCATGACCTAAACACAGCCTCTTACCCGCTATTTCAATAACATAAGGCTGTTCTAATTTTATAAGACCGAGTTCTTCAAAATAACTATAAGTCCAAACATCGTGATTGCCTTGGAAGAAATATACTTTTACTCCCCTTTTTAAAAGATCTTGTAAGGCTGCAAATACATTTACATAACCCTTGGGTACCACATCACGATACTCATACCAAAAATCCCAGATGTCTCCTAATAAATATATACTAGAAGTTTCTGCAGGCAAGCTTTTAAGAAAACCCACGAAGCGATCTTCTCTATCTTTTGGATTATTGACATCTAGACCAAGATGAACATCTGATACAAAGTAAACCCGAGGCTTAAGCATAAATAAATATTATTATAGCTAGTATTGTACAATATAGTGCAAACCAAGAAAGTTTAGCTCTTTTCACTAAGGCAATCATTACTTTACAGGCAAAAAGTCCTGAAAGGAAGGCCGCCAAAAATCCTAAAAGTAAAGGCAAGCCCGCTACTGATGATGCCGCTAACTCACCTCCAACAATTTGGAGGAAAGTTTCTCCCAATATAGGTATTAAAACCATGAGAAATGAAAACTGTGCCATCACAGAACGATTGACTCCAGTTAAAAGACCTGTAGAAATCGTGGTTCCTGAACGAGATAGACCTGGAATAACTGCCACGGCTTGACTTAAACCTACTACAAGAGCCTGCCAATAAGATATACCGCTTCTAGTTTGTGGCTCGCTAGCTCCCTTTTTTGATTTTATGAATTTTGATATAAAATCTGACGAAAAAAGCAATAGGGCTGTTGCCAGTAAGGCTATGGCAACCCCTGTAATTGAGCCAAAAAGTGCTTCTACATAGTCCTTGAAGAACATACCAACAATGAAAATTGGTATCATAGACACCCCTATCTTTAGAAGATAGTCTGTTTCGTCGTTATATTTGAACTTGAAAAAGCCTTGTAAAAGTTTCCATATTTCTTTTCTAAAAACTACTAAAGTACTTAAAACAGTAGCAGCATGGACTACAACCTCAAAAGTAAGGTCTTCAGCAGCCTCCACGCCAAGTAGCTCTCTACCAATAACTAAATGCCCTGAGCTACTTACTGGTAAAAACTCTGTTAAGCCTTGAACAAGCCCTAGAATTATTGCCTCATACCATTCCATTATTCTTCTTTCTTCTTAGTTTTCCCAAAAAGCCCCATAATTGCAACAATTTCAATAATAATTCCCATTATTATAACAACGGGAGCTGCAACTAGCCTCTGAAAATTAAACATCTCATAGTTAAATACTTGTGGGTCATCACTTCCCCCTCCCATCATTAGTATATAACCTGATATCATTACAATTAGGCCTAAAAGAAGAAGTCTAAGACCCTTAGAAGTAATTGCTTTTTTATTCATTTTTCTATTGTTTATCAATAATATAACTCTGCCCTTTTATAAGAAATAAGTTTATTTACTACTAAGAATGTACTCAGTAAACAAATCAAAACTCCTGTTACTAATACGATGCCCATAACCAAAAGTAAAAGTTCTAGTTGGAAAACTTGGAAAAGTTCGATGAACTCATTTTTGATTACAAAAAGCAACCCTATTAACATCATTATCGAAATTAAAGCAGCAAATACTCCCTGCATCACTGCTTCTATTATAAAAGGTCTACGAATAAATGCACGAGTTGCTCCCACCAATCTCATTGTATGAATAGTAAATCTTCGCGCATAGACATTTAGTCTTACAGTATTATTTATTAATACAAAGGATATAAACATTAGCAAAATAATGAATATTCCTAAAACAAGAGAGATTTTACTAAGGTTTGCATTAAGTGCATCAACCAATGATCTTTGGTAAACTAGTTCGTCAACCAATGGCGATTCTTGAATCTTAGCACCAACCACTTCCAGGCTATCAGAAGAAACATAGTCTGCCTGAAGAGTTACATTTATTGAAATTGGTATTGGGGGTGTTTCAAATACTGAGAGAAAATCATCGCCTAATAAATCCTTCATTTCCTGAATACCTTGTTCTCTAGAAATATACTCCGCCGTCTTGATATAATGCTGACTACTAAGCTCTTCGAGGTATTTTTGAGCTCGTTCTTCGCCTACCTCTTCTTTGAGAAGCACTGAGATTTGCATGTTTTCTTTGAAATAATCCGAAACACTACGTGCATTAACAAGTAAAAGACTTGCTATACCCACCAATAAAAGAACTAGACTAATGCTTATGACTGAAGAAACATAAGCATTTGCCAATCTTCTTTTCATAATAATATTATCTCCTTTTGCCATCTCTCTATTTCCAATTAAACGCCAAAGATAATGAAATCTCAAAAAAAATGCCTATCTTTGTTAAGATTTTGACTTTAAAAATTACTAATATGCGCAATTCGAAAAAAAGAGTTCTATTTGTCAATTCGGAGATGACTCCGTATTTGCCAGAGAACAATATAGCAAATATTGGGAGATTTCTGCCTCAAGGTATTCAGGAAAGAAAAAATGAAATCAGAACATTTATGCCTCGATATGGATGTATAAATGAGAGGAAGAACCAACTTCATGAAGTTATTAGACTTTCTGGAATGAATATCGTAGTTAACGAAGTTGACAGACCACTTGTTATTAAGGTGGCTTCGATTTCTGCGGCTAGAATGCAGGTGTATTTCATTGACAATGAAGATTATTTCCATAGAAAACAAGTTTATCACGATGATGACGGGACTTTCTTCGAGGACAATGCTGAAAGAGCAATTTTCTTTGCAAGAGGCGTACTCGAGACTGTCAAAAAATTAAGATGGGCACCACATATCGTTCATTGTAATGGTTGGATATCGCACATCCTTCCTGTATATCTTAAAAAGGCATACATAGATGATCCTATTTTTGCAAAAAGTAAGATTGTTTTGTCTTTATACGGTGATACCCCAACTGAAAGTTTTTCTAAAGACTTTAAGGAAAGAGCTTTATATGGTAACATAAGTAGCTCGGACTTAGAGCTTTTGAGTGAGCCTACAGGGATAAATCTAGCAAAACTTGCGATTAAATATGCAGATGGCATAATTCTTGGTTCCGACAAGGTCGCTCCAGAGTTGGTTTCATATTGTAAAGAGCTTGGAAAACCAGTCCTAGAATACAATGCTGAAGCACTCGAAAACGAAACATATATCGACGATTACAAAGGTTTTTACGCTAAGTTATAAAATGAATTCAAATATTTTAGGAAGAAGCCAAAAGCTGGCTATAGTTATAGTAGCTATTCTTTCCTCACTTTCATGTGTAAATATTGACGAACGTCTTGGTCAAAATTTCATTTCATATGAGAACCAATGGAATGTATATTTAGGTAGTGAAAAACTCGAAAATGTGCGTATGCAGGTTTCTGACAGTCTTTCAGCCTATAGCTCAACAAGATTTGTCGTAGGCTCTATTTGTGAGAGCAATAACAATTATCAAACAGCGGGTTCTAGTCTAACCCTTATACCAGTTAATGGTGCTAACCTTGATTTAGGAGAGAATCCTGAAGTAAGGGAATTTCATTTTACTGCTATAAGAGATACTCTATTTCTCTTAAACGAAACTAATAGGAATATTCTACAAAACATATCAGTATATCCTATGAAAAAAGCCTTAGATTCAGTGGCTTTGTATCTAGGTTCTTTCAATCACAAGATGATAGATGAGGAGAGTGGACTAGAAGTCCCAATGAAAGATATCTATGTGGACTTTAGTCAAGAAATAACAAAAGGTAGCCCTATTTATAATGGTGGTGATTCACTTTCATTCAACTTTAGTAAAGAGTGGGGGCAAACTATTATTACCACACTACAAAATCTTGAAGAAGAAGAAAAGACAGACTTTGTGAAGTTTGTAGAAAAACTCCCTGGAATTTACATTACAACAGATGATCAGACCTCTTCAGGAGGCCGGCTAAATATGTTCCAAGTAGCGATGAAGACAGACAGCTACGGCTATATTGAAGGAAACTATGCCGAATTGAAGATTTCAAGTACTTATGAAGGAGTCAAGAAAGATACTGCATTTGTATTTGCATTTGGTATGGCTGCCTTTATTGATAGTACCTCTAGACAAATGCCCGATCAATTTGCTTTCAACACTAGCAAACAGGTTAGCGAGCATAGCCCAGCTAATGAAGAAGAAAGGGCAAATGGAGTTGCTGCTACTGATATTTTAGCTGTTAATGGAGGAGATGGTGTAAAACCAGTTATTCCTGCTCAAGAGATATTGGACAAGATGTTAGACATTTTTAGAGCTAATGAAATTGATGAAAGTCTATATCATAAAATTATGATTAATAGAGCATCTTTAATCTTTAACTATGACGAAAATACTGATTATACACTTATTGACAAGTTCCCAGATATTCTTAGCCCAACGTGTAAACTTAGAAGTACCGATGGTAAATATGTTTCATATGCAGGTCTAACAGACTCTTCTGTCAAAGATGAGAATCAGGGAGACATCAATAGATCAAGATGCGAATATGCACCAGACATTAGCTTTCACGCTCAAGAAATTCTTGCCAAATACCTAGAGGCACAAAAAAATGGCGTTGAGTTTAATGCTTCAAAATATGATGTTTGGCTACTAATTATGGCAGAAGAGGTAACAAAGAAGGAGTCCGGTGGCTCTGGCGCCTACAATGATTATCTTAACCAGCTTGCATACAGTTCATACTATAACAATATGATGTATGATCCTTATGGATATGGTGGTTATGGCGGATACGGGGGATATGGCTATGGTGGTTACGGCGGATACGGTGGATATGGTGGATATGGCTATGGCAACTACTATAATTACTATATGATGTCAATGTTTGCCAATCAAAGTGCACGTAGCACTGAAGAAGTTTCAGTTGAGTTAGATAGAGATAGGTATTACCATCTAAAACTCTATGGCCCTACTGCAGGCAATGGTAAAGAACCCGAATTGAAACTAGTATTCTCAGTACCGAAAGCAAATTAGATAATAATATAAAATAAAATCCCAGCACTGATACAGTACCGGGATTTATTTTTAAGGAGTCTAAACTATAGTTGACTTACCTTATCTTCGATGTATTTGATAGCATCGCCTACATTAGCAATCTTCTCACTTGCATCTTCGTCAGGAATGCTAATTCCGAATTTTTTCTCAAATTCCATAATAAGCTCAACGGTATCTAGAGAGTCTGCTCCAAGATCATTTGTAAAGCTAGCTGTCTCTGTTACCTCAGCCTCATCAACGCCTAGTTTATCAACGATGATTGCTTTTACTTCTTCTGCAATTTTCGACATAATAAAATAAATTTAGTTAATAATATATTGTTAATTTTTACTCTTTAGCTTAAACGATACAAATTAAGTAAAAATAAATGAAAAAAGAAAGGATTTTGTCAAAAAACTACCTACTTAGCTTTAGCCACACCCTTAGTCCATTGATGGAGTTTATGAGGTAAAAAAACCACATGACTACCATCAGAACAGCATTTGGCTCACAATTTATAGCAGAAACAACCCACATAACCACAGTAACCATATTTACAACAATCCACAGCGCCCATTGTTCTAAAAAGGCCATAGCCATTAAAGCCTGTGCAATTATACTAAGAACAGCAATAGTGGCATCTTTTACTGGTTGCGCATCGTTAAAATAATTTAGCACATAAGAAACTATGGCTATAAGTAGAACACTTATAAGAAGTAGTATTGCTCTTTGCTTCCAAGTTAGCCTTCTAGCTTTAATAGTTTCGCTCTTTCCTTGAGACACCTCATCCGAAGTTACGGCTGCTCCCCTTTTACGCCATTGCCACCAGCCCACAAACTGCATTGGTACATAATAAAACGCATTTAAACTAGCGGAGCCATAGAATGATGCTTTGTATGTTATATAAGCATAGAGGGCAACACTTATTAGGCCGAATAGATAATTCCAAATACTTCCCTTTGCAACAAGGACCACACATATTACGCCTGTAATAGATGCTATTGAAGGTAATAAAGAAATCCCTTCTGGTGACAAAATAGAATAGATAACGTTTAATAAGATTATTCCTATTATTAGGAAATAATCAAAAAAAGTAAGAATACTATTTTTTTTCATTATTCAATGTTTGTAAAATTCTAGTTGCTAAATCTTTGGATACTAAATTAGACAAATCTTCGTGAGACGCCTTAGCTATTCTCGCAACACTGCCAAAATGTAGGAGCAACCTCTGCTCTGTTTTTTCTCCTACACCTTTTATTGTACTAAGTACTGAACTTATTTGGGACTTGCTACGAAGATTTCTATGGAAAGTTAAGCCAAATCTATGGGCTTCATCTCTTAATCTTTGTAATAACTTTAGGGCCTGAGAGTTTTTGTCTAAAAACAGTGGATGGGGATCTCCTGGTCTATAAACCTCTTCCATCCTCTCTGCTAAAGCTATCAAGGTCACATCGTTTATCAGGCCAAGTTCAGATAATGCCTCATAAGCCATCCTTAACTGCCCTTTTCCACCATCCACGACAATTAACTGCGGCATATCTTCTGGGTTTTCCATCAACAACCTCGTATAACGTCGTGTTACAACTTCTTTCATAGAAGCATAATCATCTGTTCCAATGACTGACTTTATTTTAAAGTGGCGATAATCTTTCTTAGAAGGTACCCCATCTCTGAAAACCACGCAAGCCGCAACTGGATTAGCCCCCTGGATATTAGAGTTATCAAAGCATTCTATATGTACGGGAAGCTCTTTCATTCCCAATTGTTTTTGCAAAGACTCAAGAACTGCCAATCTATAATTATCTGGATCCTTATGTTCTCTTTGTTTTAGCTCATTGAAACGCATTTCCTTTGCGTTCTTTGCGCTTAACTCAAGTAATGCCAACTTATCTCCACGAAGCGGAATCTTAAATCCCACGCCCTCTAACTCTATATCTGGAAGGAATGGGACTATTATTTCTGGGGATAGTTCGCCAAATTTCTCCTGCACCTCTCCTATGAAAAATCCTAAGACAGACTCCTGCGTTTCTTCAATATTGAGTTTAAAACCCAAATTCAACGAATGAATAACTGCTCCACCTTTTATTCTCATAAAATTCCCAAAAGCCATATTAGCATCCATAATGAGAGAAAACACATCAACATCCCCAATTGCCGCATTCATAACAACAGACTTGCTATAATGCTGTTCAAGAGACTGCATCTTATGTTTATAAATGTTGGCCTTTTCGAAGTCCATATTTTCTGAAGCCTCTAACATCAAGGACTTATAATGAGCAATCATTTCTCTACCACCACCCTTAAGAAGTTTGATGATTTCTTCAATTTGTTCTCCGTACTCCGCTTGGGAAATCTCCCCAATACAACAGCCCTTACACCTGCCTATATGGTAATTTAAACAAGGTCTACCTGTATTTTTAGCAATTGATTCTTCGGTAATTTGTAGTTTGCAAGTTCTAAGTTGGTAAGTTTGATGAAAAAAATCTATTAGATTTCTTGCGTGAAACATGCTACTATAAGGACCAAAGTATTTTGATCCATCTTTCACTATCTTCCTTGTAAGGAAGACTTTGGGAAACATATCGGCACTAACACATATCCAAGGATAAGTCTTAGAGTCCTTTAACAGGATGTTATAACGTGGCTTATATTGTTTTATCAGATTGTTTTCAAGAAGAAGAGCATCTGCTTCGGTATCTACAACTGAGTATTGTACATCAG
>CAYFMO010000005.1:0-29927 GCA_964344225.1 uncultured Muribaculaceae bacterium
ACCTTGCTATGAATAATCCTCAAGCATTTGAGGCTATTGTAAATTCTGTAAAATAATTGTTAGGATGAGCTTGAAGGAGTTTTACCACAATAAATGGGTGAGGTTTTCCTTTTGGGGTTTGCTTTACCTTTTGTGGGTAATCTGGCTCGGAAATTATTGGTGGCTCTTTGGACTTCTTGTCGTATTTGATATGAATGTCACCAAGAAAGTTAAATGGCTTTTTTGGAAAAAAGACTACAAGGAAGGTGAAAAACGAAATGCACTTTTAGACTGGCTTGATGCTCTCATTTTTGCTGTCGTAGTAGTTTCATTTATTAATATCTTCTTTTTTCAAGCATTTAAGATTCCTTCATCTTCAATGGAAAGTTCATTATACACTGGGGATCACCTCTTTGTAAGTAAACTTTCTTATGGACCAAAAGTTCTTCAAACACCACTGTCAATCCCTTTTACCCATAATGTAATTGCTGGTAGAGAGTCATATTCAACTTTAATTCAAAGAGATTATAAGAGATTGAAAGGACTAGGGGAAGTTAAAGCTGGAGACTATGTTGTATTTGGCTTTCCTCATGGGGATACAGTATTAACCCAGATTCCTGTTGATGATTACTATTCGGTAGTAAGATATCACGGTCGCGAGAATGCAATTAAAAACTTTGGACCTATTATTGTCAGACCAGATGATAAAAAAGACCATTATGTTAAAAGATGCGTTGCAGTTGCTGGAGATACATTAACAGTAAATGATGGCTTGGTTTATATAAACTCAGAAAAACAGGAAGTTTATCCTGGAGTACAGTTGACATACAAAGTCATAACAAATGGTTCAAGGATTAACCCTTTGAGTTTAGATAAATTAGGAATCAATCTAGCTGAGTTAGCTTATAGTAATTTACTTCCTGGTTATCCAGCGATGCCACTTACGGAAGAAATGCTAAAAGAGGTGGAAAAGTTTGCAAATGTAGTTTCGATTGAATCGAATATTGATGTTTATCCACCGGATTATCCGGATAGTTTTAATGCAATATTTCCTTTTACATCAGATTACACTTGGACTCGCGATAATTTTGGCCCATTATGGATACCGAAAAAAGATGCAACGGTTGCACTTAACCTTCAAAATTTGGCTTTATACGAAAGAATAATTTCTGTGTATGAATCAAATAAACTGGAAGTTAGAGACGGACAAATATTCATAAATGACGAAGAAGTTCAAACATATACATTTAAACAGGATTATTACTTTATGATGGGAGACAACAGGCACAATTCTCTTGATTCAAGATATTGGGGCTTCGTTCCAGAAGATCATGTAGTTGGGAAACCCGTGTTAATTTGGCTCTCATTGGACAGGAACAAAAAGTTTCCAAAGAATATTAGGTGGAGCAGGTTATTCAATATTGTGTAGATTTTTTGCATTTTTAGAATATTTCCACGATATTTGCAACCCGCTAATTATGAATTAATTAAAAAAGTTATATACAATGGCAAAGTTTTGTCAGATCACAGGAAGAAAAAGAATGGTTGGAAATAATGTTTCCCATTCAAAGAGACGCACAAAGCGTATTTTCGATTTGAACCTTAAGACTAAAAAATTCTGGTCTGAGTCAGAGCAAAGATTTATTACATTAAAGGTGTCTTGTAAAGGTATGAGACTAATTGAGAAAATTGGTCTTGATGCTGCAATTAAAGACGCTCAGAATAAAGGATTTATTAACCTTGTTTAAATTTTAAGTTATGTCAAAGAAGGCTAAAGGTAACAGGGTGCAAGTCATCCTTGAGTGCACTGAGCAAAGAGAAAGCGGTGTACCAGGTATCTCAAGATACATAACAACTAAGAATAAAAAGAATACTACTCAGCGTTTGGAACGTAAGAAATATAATCCGTTCCTAAAGAAGGTTACACTTCATCGCGAGATTAAATAATTGAGGAGGAATAAGAAATGGCAAAAAAATCAGTTGCAACATTTAAAGCAGGTGTTAACAGAAGAATGGTAAGATGTATCCGTATGGATAAATCTCCTAAAACTGGAGCTTATGTTTTTACAGAAGGTCTAGTTGACGAAGATAAAACTAAAGAATTCTTCTCACAGAAATAATCTTTCTCGAAGTAAGTTTTTTAGAAGAGGCTTAGCTGAAAATTCTCGGTTGAGCCTCTTTTATTTGCGTGGATTATTAACTACCTTTGTTGGTTAAACATAACAGTGATATGGGAATATTTGATAAAGGATTTAAAAAGACTAATAGAGGTTTCTTTGATAGGTTATCCAGGGCTATTGTTGGAAAAGCTCAAATAGACGATGATTTATTAGATGCAATAGAAGAAGCTCTAGTAGCGACCGACATAGGAATAGATACAACTGTTAAGATTATAGATAATCTAGAAGAGCGGGTTAGTAAGGATAAATATGTTTCTTTAGAGGAATTGGTTGATATTTTAAGAGAAGAAATTGCAGAGCTATTGAATGTAAAGGAAGATGAAGCGATTGATACTCCAGTACAGCCATTTGATTTCTCTAAGAAGCCCTATGTAATAATGGTTGTGGGCGTAAATGGTGTAGGTAAGACTACTACTATTGGAAAGATTGCAAACTCCCTTAGAGAGCAAGGTAAAAAAGTTGTCTTGGGTGCAGCAGATACTTTTAGAGCAGCGGCGGTTGATCAATTGACTATCTGGGCAGAAAGAGCGGGTGTAGATATAGTAAAACAGGAAATGGGAGCAGATCCTGCTTCTGTGGCTTTTGATAGTGTAAAATCAGCAGTAGCCAAGGAGGCAGATGTTGTTTTAGTAGATACAGCAGGTCGCTTACATAATAGAATTGACCTTATGAATGAGTTAACAAAGATTAGGAATGTTATGCGAAAAGTAGTTCCTGATGCCCCTCATGAAGTTCTTTTGGTCTTAGATGGTTCCACAGGCCAGAATGCCTTCCAGCAAGCGAAAGAGTTTGCAAGAGCTACTGATATCTCAGCTTTGGCTATTACAAAGTTGGATGGAAGTGCAAAAGGGGGAGTAGTTGTGGGTATAGTAGATCAGTTTAAAATTCCTATAAAATTTATTGGAATAGGCGAAGGTATAGATGATTTAAAGGTTTTTGATAAAAGGGAGTTTGTTAATTCTCTGTTTTCAAAGAAAGATTTAGAATAGCAAATAAAAATAGATATGAAGATTTCTTATAATTGGCTTAAAGAATATTTACAGTGCGATCTTGCACCAGAAGCAATAGGTGATGTTTTGACATCGATAGGTCTGGAAGTTGATGCAATGGAACTTGTTGAGGAAATTCCAGGTGGTTTGCAAGGAGTTATAGTTGCCGAAGTTGTAGAATGTGTTGAACATCCAGATTCAGACCATCTGCATATAACCAAAGTAAATACAGGAGAACAGGAACTTCTGCAAGTTGTTTGTGGTGCTCCCAATGTTGCAGCGGGGCAAAAAGTCTTGTTGGCAACTGTAGGAACAACTCTAGGTGAGGACTTTAAGATTAAAAAAGCTAAAATTCGTGGTGTGGAGTCAAGCGGAATGATTTGCTCTGAATCAGAGTTAGGGATTAGCAAAAATCATGATGGAATTTTTGTGTTAAGTTCAGAAGCAGTAGTTGGTACACCTGCAAAAGAATATCTTAATCTAAAAACCGATTATGTAATCGAAATCGGCCTTACAGCAAATAGAGTTGATGCGGCTTCACATGTTGGAGTTGCAAGAGATTTATATGCATATTGCAAACACCATAATATTCCGTGTAAATTAAATATTCCAGATATAAGCGCATTTAAGGAAGGAGACGGGGAGGCAACTCCTATTGAGGTTGTGGCGAAAGATGGTGCTCCTCGTTATTATGGTATTACAATTAAAGATGTCAAAGTTGGACCTTCTCCAGCTTGGCTTCAAGAGAAACTATTAGCAATTGGTTCTAGACCGATTAATAATGTGGTAGATATAACAAACTTTATTCTTCATGAATTAGGACAACCACTTCATGCTTTTGACTTGTCAAAGGTTATTGATAATAAGGTGGTTGTAAGAAGAGCTACTGAAGGAGAAATGTTCGTGACTCTTGATGGAGTTGAAAGAAAATTATCAAATGATGATTTAGTTATTGCAAATACTGAAAAGCCAATGTGTATTGCTGGGGTTTTTGGAGGAGCCGAATCGGGTGTTACAGATGCGACTACTGATGTGTTCCTAGAGAGCGCATATTTTAATCCAATGTCCATCAGAAAAACCTCAAAATATCACGGACTTAACACAGATGCTTCTTTTAGATATGAAAGAGGTGCAGACCCGCTAATTGTGGAATATGCGGCAAAACGTGCAGCTTTGTTGATTCAAGAATTAGCTGGTGGACAAGTAGTTGGTAAAATTAAGAAAGTAGACTCCGAAAAAATAACTAAGAAGCAAGTTGAGCTAAACTATACTAGAATAGAAAATTTCATAGGTAAGAAAATAGGTAGGGATGTCATTGAAAATATCCTAGAAGCCTTAGCTTATGAATTTTTAGAAAAAACAGAGAACGGAGCTATTGTGGCTGTTCCTTCTTATATGATAGACGTTTATAGGGAATGTGATGTTGTTGAAGAAATCTTAAGAATTTATGGCTATAACAATATAGAGTTACCGTCTTCAGTACATGCTTCAATTAATGCTCCTGATAAGCCAGAGGAAGAAAATGTGAGACAAACTATTGCTAATTTCCTTGCGGCAAATGGTTTTGTTGAGACGATGAATAACTCATTAACTAAAGCAGATTATTATTCGAAGCTTAAAACTTTCCCACAAGACAGATGCGTCAATATTTTAAATCCCCTAAGCTCGGATTTAAATGTTATGAGACAGACATTGCTCCTAAATGGTCTAGAGGTTATAGCTTATAATATTAATAGACAAATTACTAGTATTAGAACATTTGAATACGGCTCTGTTTATGCGATGAGAAAAGGTGGTGACGGTGTAGATTTGACTTCATATATCGAACATCCTGCCTATGCATTGTTTTTAACAGGAAGCCCAGAAAAAGCATGGCGTCAAGACCTAGGAAAAGGGAATTATTTCCAACTAAAAGGCTATTTGGAGCTTCTATTTAAGCGTTTTGGAGTGGATATTTATTCTTTAGGATATGAGGCAGCTCCTGCTGATTTGTTCTCAGAAGGCTTGTTATACACACTTCCTGGCACAAGAGAAGAACTCGCTGTTATGGGCACAATAGCTCCAGCGCGCCTTAAACAATTTGGTATAAAACAGCCAGTGTTTGCAGCGGAAATAAATTGGCCAGTATTCTTTGAACTTATTAAGAGAAATAAGGTAAAATATAAGGATCTTCCTAAATTCCCTGAAGTTAGACGAGATTTAGCTTTACTTCTTGATGAAAATGTGCAATATGCCGATTTAAGAAAGTCTGCATTTAGAGTTGGTAAAAAACTTCTCAAACAAGTTACTTTATTTGATGTTTATAGAGGAGACAAAATTCCAGAAGGCAAAAAACAATATGCTTTGAGTTTTGTTCTTCAGGATTTAGAAAAAACATTGACAGATTCAGATGTAGAAAAGTTAATGCAAAAAATGCTTTCTACATTTGAAAATAAATGGGGTGCAACTTTAAGATAATGAAAGCTCTAAGAAAGCATATAGCTCAATCAGTTGTTCTTATCGTGGTAATAATGGGGTGTTCACGTCCTAACATAATACCACGAGGCGAGCTGGCTGAAATATATGCAGAGATGCTCATTTTAGACCAATGGATAAGCTCCAACTTCCAAGTTAGCTCTACAGCTGATACGACTTTTGTTTATGGAGAAATTCTAGAATCAAGGGGTTATACTAGGGAAGACTATATAGCAACTGTGACTAGGTATATGAGAGACCCTAATAAATTTTCCAAGGTTATTGCAAAGAGCCAAAAGATCATTGAAAAAGAAATAGAGATTGCAGACTATCATATCCAAATGGAAAAATATAAGATTATCAAAGAGTTTCCTGAAGTTAAAGATTTATATTTCTACATTGAAAAGGAGCCGTATATGCATTGCTACGATAGTCTAGGTCGCGATACAATTCAACCTTTTTATATAAAACCAACTTATACCCAATCGGATACAATTTGGGATGGCATTACTTTCACAATAAGAGATAGTGTAGAAGTAAAAGATAGTTTTCCAGATAAGGATAGTTTGAAGAAAGAAGTAGAAATAAAGAAATCTACCCAACAAGAAATACGAACAGAAAGAAAATTAGAAAAAAGCACTTTAGAAAAAGCCAAAACTGCAATCAAGGCATCGGGTCTAAAAGAAATAGATCTTTCCGTGGATACAGCTAGAAGTTTGATAAGAGGAGTTAAAAGGTAAATGACAAAAAAAATAGCGGCAAAATATGTATATACTCTTGATGAGCAAGGACTAATCATAAATGGTTTTTTGGAGTATGATGAGGAAGGCAGGATTCTTAACATAGGAAAATGTGATGAATCTTATGATGGCCATATCTATGAAGGAGCTTTAGTTCCGGGTTTTGTGAATGCACATTGTCATTTAGAATTATCACATCTAAAGGGGAAGTTCAAAAAAGGGACGGGGATGGCTGGTTTCATTGATCAAATTAATGAAATGAGAGACAGTTCTACACGCGAGCAAAAACTTAAGCACATAGAAGAGCATTTTAATTTGCTTTGGGACCAAGGTGTTTCAGCAATGGCAGATATTAGTAATTGTTCTGATACGTTTTCATTTAAGGCGACTACCCCAATGTATACAAGGACTTTCCTAGAAGTCTTCGGAACAGAACCTGAAGACTGTTCAAATGTTATGGCTGCAGTTGAAGAATTGAGACAAGAAGCAAAAAAATATGGTTTAGATGCAGCTCCAACCCCCCATTCGTGCTACACTATGAGTCCAGAACTATTATCTTCTTCTTCAAATGAAGCTCTAAAGGAAGGATTTCTTTCATATCATTCACAGGAAAGCCGTGAAGAAGAGGATATGATAATGTATGGAACGGGTGCCCTTTATGAAAATAGAAAAAGAGCAGGAATGAGTACTCCACCAGTAACCGGAAGGCCTTCCTTACTATATTTCTTGGATTGTCTAGACAAAACGGGATTCAATAAATTTGATCAAAACATCCTTTTAGTACATAATATTTGTTTAACATCAGAAGTTGTAGACGAAGCCACTTCTAAACTTAAAAATGTTTATTGGGCTATTTGTCCACTTTCCAATTTGTTTATACACAAGAACTTGCCACCTATTTCCTTAATGAGAGAGAAAGGACTAAAAATTTGCTTAGGAACGGATTCTCTTTCAAGTAATGACCAGCTTAATATAGTGGCAGAGCTTTATTGTTTGCAAGAAAATTTTCCAGATGTTTCTTTAGAGGAAAAACTAAAATGGGCTTGTAAAAATGGTTCCGAGTTTTTATCAAAAGAAAATCAGTTGGGTAGTTTTGTAGTAGGTAAGAAGCCAGGAATAGTGCTTATTGAAAATTTAGATAAAGATGGTAAATTAACATCAACCAGTTATTCTAAGAGAATCAAGTAATTATGCTTCATTTTGAAGAAATAGTATTCGGACCTATATTTAGTAGGAGGTTAGGAAGTTCTCTTGGTATGAACATCTTGCCCCCTAAGGGGAAATTATGTAATTTTGATTGCATATATTGTGAGTGTGGTTGGAATAAGGATAATAAGCCTGAAGGATCCTTTCCAAGCTTAGAAATGGTAAAAGATGCTCTAGAAGAAAAACTGATTAAACTACAAACAGAGGGGGGAAAAGTAGATTCTATAACATTTTCTGGTAATGGGGAGCCAACACTTCACCCTCTTTTTGCATCTATAGTGGAGGTAACATTAAAATTGCGTGATAAATATTTCCCAGAAGCAAAAGTTTCTGTCTTATCGAATGCAACAAAATTAAAAACTCAAGAGGTTGTAGAAGCACTTAAAAAGGTGGATATGCCTATTTTAAAGCTTGATGCAATTGAAAATAATGATGTAAACTATATAAATAGACCTCATCAGAATTATAATGTGGAGGAGGTCATACAAAATTTAATGGATTTTAAAGGGCAATTCATTTTGCAGACGATGTTTTTAAAATCAGATAATTTTGATTCATCCTCAAAGCAAGTCTTGTCAAAATGGATAGAAGTGGTAAGAAAACTTAAGCCACGTGAAATTATGGTTTATACATTAGATCGTGAGACACCAGAAAAAGGGCTACAAGCTTTTACTACAGAAGAAATGAAAGAAATGGTAAAACCGTTAATCAAGGAAGGATTTAAAATCCAGGTTAGAGGGAAAAATATATAATTAAAATTAATTATTGTATGATAAATTATTTAGAGAAGTATGATTATACACCAAATCTAGAAGCTATAAGTAAGTCAATATCTCTTATAGCTGCTAATCTTGATAATGTTGTATCTCCAGCAGTGTTGAAGGATTGTTTTTCAATGATGGACCTAACAACTTTAAGGACAAATGATACTCCAGCTGATGTTGAAAAAATGGTTGGTAAAGTTGCAAAATTTGCAGAAACATATCCACATTATCCAATTCCAGCATCGGTTTGTGTCTATCCAAACTTTGCATCTACGGTAAAAGCCTGTAGACATACTGAAGAACTTCATATAACCGTAGTTTCGGCTTGCTTCCCTTCTTCACAAAGTTTTCTAGAAGTGAAAATTAGAGAAACAGAACTTGCTGTAGAGCAGGGAGCAGATGAAGTTGATATAGTTTTAGCGCTCAATGCCTTTTTAGCAGAGGATTATGAAGCAGCTGCCTATGAAATTAGAGAAATTCGAGCTGCTATTGATAGAGTTGCTTCAAAGCAAAAACGAAAAGTTTGCCTCAAGGTTATTTTAGAGACAGGCCTACTTATTACTCCAGAAGCTATAGCAACGGCATCTTTCTTAGCGATGGAAGCAGGAGCTGACTTCATTAAGACTTCAACAGGAAAGGTAGATGTAAATGCTACTCCAACAGCAGCATTTATTATGTGTGAGTGTATTAAGAAATACTATGATGCAACAGGCAAAAAAGTTGGTTTTAAACCAGCAGGAGGTATTGCAAATGCCTTAGATGCAGTTTCTTATTATTCAATAGTTTCTAATGTACTTGGAAAAGATTGGCTAAATAAGGATTTATTCCGTTTTGGAGTTAGTAGAGTAGCAAATAGTATTCTATCTGCAATTGAAGAAAAGACAGTTAATTTCTTTTAAAAATGAAAATTGATAATAAAATGTTTGCAAAATAGCATAAATCATATAATAAAATTTGCCCTTTGAGATGTCTCAGAGGGTATTTTTTTACATTAATCGTCCATATTTTAAATAGACGCTTATTCCTACATAATTTTGCACTGTAAATAGTTTTTATAAACAACCTAAAAAAATGACAGTATGAGAGCGAGTGTAAAATTATTATTAGGAATATGCCTGTCAGTATTTGTTTTGCAGGCATGTGAGAAGGATGGGGAGTCATATAAAAATGATAGTCCTAGAATTGTATCTATAGGAGCTAATTTAAGTCATGAAAAAATTGTCTTAGGAAAAAGATTAGAGAATCCATATAAAACTGTCAATGTTAAGGCAGCGGTAGAGTCTCTTTATCCAACTAAGTCTGGACGCGTTGACATCATAACTACCGATTTATATGTGAGATTTTTGCCACAAAATGATGAACAATTAGTAACATTACAAAATCTTGGTTTAATTTTAATTGACCATCCCCTTGATTATCAAATTATTGAAGAAGGAGATTATTATCACGACCCATCTCTTGAGGAAGGGAAAATTACCTGGCAATATGCAGTTGTTCCACATAATTTTGTTTTTCCTAGTAGTGTGCAATATGAGTTAATTGATGAGTGTTATATACCAGATCCTAACGTAAAGTCAGATGATGGAATTAATTGGGAAGAAGTAGAGAGAGAAGCTTTTAGATTAACAGGGAATGGGGAAATGCTAGAGCCACTAACTAAGGCAGAAAAGGACGTTCCTTCTGGAAGAATAACCATTGTAGATAAACATTCAAATGGTGGTAAACCAATAGGATTGGCTGGTGTTAGGGTCTCTTGTAACACTTTTGTGCGCGTAGCTAATACCTACACCGATAGAGATGGATATTATAAGTTTGATCAAAAGTTCTCTACTGATTTGCGATATAGACTTGTTTTTAAAAACAAACTAGGTTTTTCTATCGGGTTCAATGCTATTTTAGTACCAGCATCTGTTTCCACTCTGGGAAAGGCGCCAGCAGGAGGCATAGATTTCTTGATTACAGAAGATTCAGAGGCAAAACTATTTCGCAGGTCTGTAGTAAATAATGCCTGCTATGAGTACTATAATCGTTGTGCTGAAGAAGATTTGAATATAGCCCAACCCCCTGTAGATCTTAGAATATGGATTTTCCCATCTTTAGATGCTAGTAGTGCTCCTATGTTACACCACGGTGCAGTATTGAGTAAAATACAGTTAAATTCATATTGGAGTTATTGTTCAAAAATTCTTCAAGTCTTCCTTCCAGATATTACCATTGGGACTCAATCAAGTCAGACATACCAAGAAATCTACTCTGTGGTTTCACATGAATTGGCGCATGCAAGTCATTATACGCAAGTAGGCAATGACTATTGGAGTTCCTATATTTATTATATAGTAGAATCATTTATAAAGAATCGCAATCATCTATACGGCGATGGTATAGCAGAAAGAGCAGGCTATTGTGCTGTTGGCGAGGCGTGGGCATATTTTCTTCAAAGTAAGATGTTTAAAGATAAATATGGTGGGAATATGCCAACATTTGGAACATCTTTCTGGTTTCATCCACAAGTCTTTAGATATCTTCATGATAGAGGATTTTCTATATCAGATTTATTTGAAGTTTTAAAAGAAGAGGTTAACTCTGAAGAGAATTTAAAGAACGCACTAATATCAGCTCATACATCTCAAAAACCAGTTATAGAGCAGGCTTTTACCAGATATCTTTAATATTATGAAACGGCAGTTGTCTATTCTGATATTAGGTCTGACAATGTCTATTTCTATATGTCGGGCACAGCGAATAGCTATTTCTACAAATCTTTGTGATTATTTAAATCTAGCAACTTTAAACCTAGAAGCGGGAGTGGCATTAAATCGACATTGGAGTCTTGATATTGAGGCAAAATACAATCCATTTTCGTTTCCTAAATCTTCTGATAAGGATTGGGCCCAATTCCAAAATAGGCAACAGTCTTATTCAATTGCCACTAGATTTTGGCCTTGGCATGTTTGGTCTGGTTGGTGGTACTCTGGTAAGTTAAGGTATCAGGAATATAATATTGGGGGTATTTTTTCGCAAAAGACAGAGGAAGGAGACAGATTTGGCCTAGGTTTTTCCGCAGGATATTCATTAATGCTTTCTTCTCACATAAATATTGATTTTGGTCTTGGATTTTGGTCTGGCTGGGGGAAATACACCCAATATACCTGCCCAAGATGTGGTTTAACAGAAAAAAGAGGAAGTAGAATATTTGTTCTACCAGATGACATATTAATATCCATAGTATATGTGTTTTAAAATAAAATATATAGTGTTACTATATTTGGCGACTTTATTTGTGGCTTGTTCTCCAGCTAGGAATTTAGCAAAGCATAGAAATCTTAATTCCGTCTCTTTACTTTTACCTGAATATGAGCCTATTACTGAGGAAATCATAGACTCTACTAACAATGATGACCCAGTCCCAGGATGTCCTTTTATTTTAAATGCCGTAAAGGACCAAGCCACAGGAGAAATGGTTGCCACTGATGTTATTACAGCTTCAAAAGTCGTATCGCGTTTTCGCAACATTGCTGAGAGGGGCGGAGTTATATCCATAGAATTTGACATTATAGTGCCAGAAGAAGTTCTAACATCCTCCCATCAATTAAGATTTTATCCAAAAGCACATTTTAAAAAGGATTCAACAGTTTTTGATCCAATCTATATTACAGGAGAAAAGTATAGAATGCATCAATTGAGGGGGTATCAGCGCTTTGAAAACTATAAGTCTTCTATAATTACGGATTCTGCATCCTTTGTAAACTCTAGGCCTCTTAAAATCTTTATTAAGCGTAATTCTTACAATGATTTTATTTCTAATAATAAGGAGATTATTGAACATTATACCTGGTCAACTAAAAAGTCAAGACACGAGAAAAAATGGTCCAACTTGAGAAATAAATATAGGGAATATATAAAAGACCCTATAAAAACGGTGGGAATACGTCTAGATACAGTGGTGAAAAATGGAGATGGCTCTATAGTTTATAGATACCTTCAGACTGTTCCGCACCGTCGAGGTCTTAAGAAAATGAGTTTAACACTAGATGGAGGCCTATTTAAAAATGGCGATTGTTTAGCTTCGATATCCTCAAAAGATACTCTTACTTTTTATGTTAGTACGCTTACTGCCATTGTCAGAGAACCTGAACAAAATATGCCAGAAGAATATAATAGAGCAATAGAAGACATTAAAAACTTTCATTACAAACGTGCGATTGAAACTCTGCAAAAATATAAAGACTATAATACGGCTTTGGCCTATGCTCTTGCTGACTATAATATTCAGTCTTTGAATATTCTCAAAGAACTTCCTGATGATGATAAAACACTTTATTTAAAAGCTTTAATAAAAGCACGTATGGGGGATTTTGCCTCAGCTCTAGGAGACTTAAAGGCTAGCATAACTCTAAATCCTTCTTTAAGGCATCGCGCCAATCTCGATCCAGAATTATCAAGTTTAACTACTAAATTATAAAAAATGAAACAAATCTTTACTATTGCTCTTTGTATAGGAGTGAGCTTATCTTGTCAGAAAAATGAAATATACAATGGTCAAGAACCAGAAGAATCTGCCAAGGTTTCAGTTACTGTTCCCAACGCAACAACTAAAGTATTAGACATTGGAGATGATTCACAAGTACATAATATTCAAGTCTTTGCTTTTAAATCTTCAGGAGAATTAGATGCTTATGGACAATCAACAACATCTTCAGTTGACTTAACTTGTACTACAGGACCAAAACAGATTTATGCTATAGTAAATGCCCCAAATCTTTCAACAATAAATGATTTATCAAGTTTATTGAGCGCATCATCTAATCTTGCAGACAACAAGGTGGGAAGTTTAATAATGGTAAAAGATACGAGCCTGCATCTTACGGCAGATGTGTCATTAAATTTAAAGGTAAAACGATTGGCTGCAAGAATTTGCCTAAAATCAATAAAGAATTCAATGGCTTCTATACAGCATAGAAATCTCAATTTTAAAGTTAACGCAGTATACTTAATTAATGTAGTGGGTGATCGACAATATTTTACTACATCGTCACCTTTGATATGGTACAATCAGTTAACAAATAAATCGGAGCTAGCACGTTTGCTATACGATAATATGGGTGGGCACAACATAAATTATGGTGAATCCTATACCACCAAGCATTATTTTTATTGTTATCCAAATTCACAAACCGAAGACTCAAGTTTGTCATTATGGAGCCCAAGATATACCAGATTAGTTCTTGAGGCTAATTTAGGAGGACAACTATGCTATTATCCAGTTAGCATACCTAATGTTCAACAAAATAAAGCTTATAGTGTTTCTTTGGTTTTAACCCTTCCTGGATCTACTTCACCTGATGAGCCAATAGAAAAATTAACCCAAGGTATTACTATAGAAGTTGAAGATTGGGATATGAGTGAAGATATTCTAGAAACCATATAATTTCCTAATTATGAAAAAGATTCCGTCTGTAGTTATATTTGGTTTATTTAGTGTAATGTTACAAATGAGTTGCTCAGTGAAGGAGGATAGAAGTAGTTGTCCCTGTCGTTTAAATTTAGACTTTGGCAGAGTAGACACTTCCGTTGTAAGAGAGATAGAACTTAATTTGGCAACTACAGACGGTTATCTTTTTTCTGAGAGAATTGAGAAAAGAGAATTTGATATTAGGACTTATCTTGTTCCTAAATCTTATATTTCGATAATGGTGTTGTCGCAATCCCAAGATTTTTTAAAACCAGGAATGGGGCTCATTATACCTATTGGCAAAGAATGTCCTCCAGTGTATTCATTTATTAAACAAGTGTCTACGACAGAAGAGGTGGTTGATGAAGTAGTAGTATTAAGAAAAAACTTCTGCAATGTATTTATAGAGTTTATTGATTTTGAGCATTATAATTACGATTTAAAACTTAAGGGAAACGTAAATGGATATGGTTTAGATGGAAATATCTTAGTGGGTTTATTTGAAGTCCCTATAAAATCTATGATAGATGAAGTTTTTTCTATTAGAATACCAAGACAAAAAGACAGTTCTCTACTTTTGGTAATAGGAGATGGAATGACTACATATAAAAGTTTTGCCCTAGGAGAATATATTATGGAAAGTGGCTATGATTGGACAGCCCCAGATCTTAATGATATAGTTGTACAAATTGATTATTCTAGAACTGAACTATTCGTTAGCGTGCAACCTTGGGAAAAATCAGAGGAAATAGAGACAATTATTTGATAGCCAGCATATTTTTCCTAATTTTGTCGTCTGTTTAGAGAAAATTGATTAAAAATGGCAAAAAAGAGGAAGAAAAGCGCAAAAGGTGTCGATCCTGAGTATTTAAAGAAGCAAAAAGAAGCCTTAATTAGAAAGAATAGACAAGTTGTCTATCTAAATGATAGTGAAATGGCCGCAATTAATCGCTATTGCGAACAGTTTGGGGTTTGTACAAAATCAACTTTATACCGGGAGGCCATTATGGAAAAAGTGCTAACAGAGTTAGATCATTGCAATCCCACTTTGTTTTAATCTTCGTTGATAAAAGAAAACCTATCATCAGAACGACGATAGGTTTTTTCTTTATTCTAAATCAAAAATCTAGTCTCTACCTCTAGCAATACCTATGTAATAAAGTAAAGTGGCAAGAGAACCAATAGCAGCAATCACATAAGTATATGCAGCCCATTTTAGAGCATCTATTGCTAGTGGTTGTGTTTCATCATCAGTTATACCAGCACCTCTTAGCCAGGTAATTGCTCTTGAACTTGCATTAATCTCCACAGGCAAAGTTATAAAGCTAAATAGGGTAGTAGTAGCAAAAAGTGCAATACCAAACCATAAAAGCATTGGAAATGTCTGCATAACAAGAATTCCTGCAAGAATAACCCATGTAACTATATTTGAAGCAAAACTTACAACAGGAACAAGAGCTGATCTCATCTGAAGGAATGCATAGCTTTGTGCATGTTGAATAGCATGTCCACATTCATGAGCGGCAACAGCAGCTGCAGCAACAGAACGACTATTATATACTCCTTCGCTAAGACTTACTGTTTTTGTTTGTGGGTTATAGTGGTCTGTTAACATTCCATTTGTAGGAACAACCTCAACGTCAGTTATACCACTATCTCTAAGCATTTTAACAGCTATCTCAGCACCTGTCATACCACTATTAACAGGAATTTTTGAATATTTTCTAAATCTACTTTGTAGCATTTGCTGAACGATAAAACTCGCTATCATTACAGCAATCATTATTATCCAAATGTTCATTTTTAATAAATTAAATTATTACCACGCATATTTATACAAAAAGCGCACCAAAAAACTGAGCTAAAATTATTATGAAAATATGACATATTCTTGCAGAGATTGCCACATCGCCAGAATGGATTTTAGAAATCAGAAGCATTTTGCATTTTCTTCCGAATTTGTTTAGTGGCTAAGTTGCCAATACTGCCAAGATGTGTATGTTCTACCTTTTTTGATTTGTATGAGAATTTGCCTTCTTGAACCTCGATACCGACAGACTTATATGCATCTCTAAATGGCATTCCATCTTTTACCCGTTTATTCACTTCTTCTACAGTAAATAAATACTCATATATTGGTGCATCTAGAATATTTTCATTAACTATTATATGTTTAATCATATATTCTGTCATAAAAATACATTTATGCATTAGTTCGAGAGTTGGGAAGGTAATTTCTTTAAGTAGCTGGAAATCACGATGATACCCGTGTGGCAAATTGCTACATAAAATTGAAATTTCATTTTCAGCAGCTAAGATTCTATTACAGTTTCCTCTAATTATTTCCCAAACATCGGGATTCTTTTTATGTGGCATTATGCTAGAACCAGTAGTTAAATCATCTGGAAATTTTATGAAGCCGTAATTAGGACTCATATACATACAACAATCAGAAGCAAACTTGTTTAAAGTCAATGCTAGGCTTCCCAGTGCAGAAGCTACGGCTTTTTCGCTTTTTCCCCTACTTAATTGAGCTGCTATAGAATTGTAGTTAAGTGACTTAAAACCAAGCTCTTTTGTTGTCATCTCTCTATCCAAAGGGAAAGAATTTCCATAACCAGCAGCTGAACCCAAAGGATTTTGGTCGCAAACTTTATAGGCGGCTTTTATTATAATCATATCTTCTGCAAGCGATTCTGCATAGGCTCCTAGCCATAGCCCAAAAGAAGACGGCATGGCAATTTGCCCATGTGTGTATCCAGGTAAAAGCACATCCTTATATTTTTCACTAAGCTGTTGAAGTGTTTCAAAAAGCGAGAGCGTTTCTTTTTTGATTAATTGTAACTCATCCTTTAGGAAAAGCTTAATGTCCACAAGTACTTGGTCGTTACGAGACCTACCAGAATGTATCTTTTTACCCATTTCGCCAAGTCTTTGAGTAAGAAGAAGTTCCACCTGAGAATGAATGTCTTCCACATCTTCTTCAAGCTTAAAACTTCCTGCTTCAATTTCTACAAGAATTTCATCTAACGCTTTTGTTAAGGCCTTTAACTCATCCTTTTCTAGCAGGCCTATAGATTCCAGCATTTTAATATGTGCTTTAGAACCTATAACATCATATTTAGCTAATTTAAGGTCTAAAACTCTATCGTTACCAACGGTAAACTCTTCCACTAAGTCACTAGCCTTAGTACCTTTATTCCATAGTGTGCTCATATTTCTTTGCAAAATTTTCTATGAAGTTAATATAAATCTTTATGGCTTCATTAAGTTCATTTTTTAAAATATATTCGTTAACTCTATGTGAACGAGATGAATCTCCTGGCCCCATTTTAATCGCATCACAGTCTATTCTCATCCAATCTGAAGTAGTAGGTGACGAATAAGTCTCAATTCCAAGTTCGTAGCAAAGCTCTTTAAGCGGGGAGTCTTTTTGTGTAACAGAAGACCTGTTTTTAAGATTACGTGCTTTCAAGGAACTTTGACAAATCGACTGTAAACTTTCTACAATTTCAATATTACTATAAAGTTCATTTGGCCTGATGTCAATTACGAAATTGCATTTATCAGGAATCACGTTATGGGCAGTTCCCGCATTTATCTGGGTTACATTTACATTTACCTTCCCCAATGTCTCAGAAACTTTCTCAAACGAGTAGGCCCTTATTTTATCTATGTCATTAAGCGCAATATAAATAGAATTAACACCCTCATTCCTCGCTGCATGTCCAGCTTCCCCCTTAGCTTCTGCATCTATTACAAGCAGACCCCTTTCAGAAGTTGCTGCCCTCATACCAGTAGGTTCTCCTATTATAGCATAATCAATCTGAATTAGTTGCTCGGACCAAAGTCTTGCCATTCCATCTTTGCCAGAACACTCCTCTTCAGCTGTAAGTACAAGATTTAGATTAATAGGAAGATTTTTATCATAGAAGTACTCAAATACTGTAATCATAGTTGAGACAGAGCCGCCATCATCATTACTTCCAAGCCCGCCAATAACCTCTGAAGAATCAACTTGTTCGCCTCTTAATTTAGAAACAATTTCAGCAACTTTTGACTCATCAGGATTGAAGCAATCAAAATCATAGGCCTTATTAGGTGGGACTGTATCCAAATGTGCACAAAGCATTAAAGTGGGCTTAGAGCTATTATAATGCTTGTTTTTGGCCACAATATTGTTGTAATATCTATGGTGAGCTATACCTTTAGAATGAAGATATTTAGATACAAAAGTGCAGACTTCTTCTTCCTCCCTTGTAATTGAAGGGATTGCAATGAGCTTCCTTAAAAGCTCAACTGCCTCATTTGTTAATTTTTCAACGTCTTTCATTTTATAAGAGTGTTGTCCCTTTGTCATTAAGTAAGTTCTTTGCATGCTTTATAATGACTTTACTTACTCCACTTTCTATAGCTTTGAATGAGTTACTTAGCTTTGGAAGCATACCATCCGCAACGACTCCTTCTTGCTTAAGTTTTTCAAAAGTACTCAAATTTATCTTGGTAATGATGCTATTATCATCATCTTTATCATATAATACCCCTTCTTTTTCAAAACAGTAGATCAGTCTAGTCTCATAAGTAAGTCTTCCATCATCAGAGCAGTGTGTATACTCTTCACAAGAAGAACACACATCTTGAGCAGCCCTATACTTGTAGTTTGCTACAGCAATCGCAACAGAAGAAGCAACAGTATCAGCATTTGTATTCAGTAACTGTCCTTTCCCATCGTGGTTGATAGCACATAAAACTGGTGTAAGGCCTTGGTCCAAAAGAGATATTAAAAACTTAGCATTTACTCCTCTAGGTTCAATATCGCCAACATATCCAAAATCGACACTCTCCCCAAGACTTTCAATCCACAGTGGCTCTCTCTTAGTAGCTTTTATAACATTTGCATCAGCTCCAGATAACCCAATGGCATTACAACCATTTGTTTGAAGTAAAGCAGTAATATTCTTATTACACCAACCAGCATAAACCATAGTTACTACCCTAAGAGCATCCTCATCCGTTACTCTCCTGCCCTCAATCATATTTGGTACAAGCCCCATATCCTTTTGCAACTTACTTGCTAAAGCTCCGCCACCATGGATGAGAATTTTCTTACCTTCAAGGGCAGCAAAGTCCCTTGCAAAATTTTCGAGTAATTCCGCATTGTCAACAATGTTGCCACCTATTTTAACAACTTGAATCATAATGACTTTAGAATTTCTTTAAGAATAGTTTGTGCGCTTACAACCCTATTTGCAGCCTCTGGAATTACAATAGATTGTGGGCTTTCTATAACATCATCAGTCACAATCATATTTCTTCTAACAGGTAGACAATGCATAAAATAGGCGTTGTTAGTGAGAGCCATTTTTTCACTATCCACCGTCCAGCCTCTATCTTTATTTAGGACTTGGCCATAGTTTTCATCATTATAAGCAGACCAGTTTTTCGCATAAATAAAATCTGCTCCCTCAAAAGCCTTTTTTTGGTCATATTCTATCGCTGCCTTACCTACAAACTCAGGAGCTAGTTCATAGCCTTCAGGATGAGTTATAATGAACTCATAGTCAGTGAGATTTATCCCTTCAGCGAAGGAATTTGGAACAGCCTGTGGCAGTGCCTTAGGATGTGGCACCCAAGTCATCACAACCTTTGGCTTAGCAGTCTTTTTATATTCCTCAATAGTAATAATGTCTGCAAAAGTTTGGAGTGGATGACGGGTTGCTGCCTCCATACTAAAAACAGGTTTACCAGAGTACTTAATGAATTGATTTAATATGACTTCATTATAATCTTCTTCTTTATTTACTAATTGAGCAAACGAGCGAACACCTATGATATCACAGTATGAGCCCATTACGGGAATAGCTTCTAATAAGTGTTCTGGCTTATCGGAATCCATTATAACTCCCCTTTCTGTCTCAAGCTTCCACGCTCCTTGATTTACATCGAGGACAATTACATTCATTCCTAAATTCATAGCAGCCTTTTGTGTGCTCAAGCGAGTCCTAAGACTAGAATTAAAGAAAATCATCAGTAGGGTTTTATTACGACCCAAGTCTTGGTCAGCAAAAGGATTTTCCTTCACATACTTTGCAGCAGCGAGTGCCTCACTTAGTTTGCCTATCTGTTTTATTGATGTAAAATGTCTCATCTTATTAAATTTATAATTAGATAAATGCTTGTTAATTAGATTTTTGTGAGCTTATGCCAAGCTGCAATAAACCTTTCAGCGGTTTCAATGGTAATATTCAATGGAGGAAGTAGGCGGATTACACTTGGACCTGCTGCGCCAGTGAAAAAATGTTCTTCAAAAAGGAGCCTATCTCTTAAGCCAATGTATTCTTCTTTTATTTCTAGGCCTATCATTAAACCTCTACCCCTATATTCTTTTACAGCCTCATCATTTTCTAATGCAGACCTAAAATACCCGCCAATCTTTTCTGCATTTTCTAAAAGTTTTTCATTCTCAATTACTTCCAGGACGGCAAGGGCAGCGATGCAAGCAAGATGGTTGCCACCAAAAGTGGTTCCCAACATGCCAAACTTAGGTTCAATATGTGGTGCTATTATTACTCCACCTATAGGAAAACCATTTGCCATACCTTTTGCAGTTGTGATTATATCCGCTTTAACATCGTGGTGCTGATGGGCAAAGAACTTACCAGTTCTTCCATATCCAGATTGAACTTCATCTAAAATCAAGACTACACCATATTTATCGCACAACTCGCGTAAAGCCTTAAAAAAATCAGTTGTAGGTTCATAGATTCCTGCCACACCTTGAATACCCTCAATTATCACTGCTGCGAAATCATTGCTTGACAGCTGATTTTCAACGCTTTCAATATTATTCCATTCGGCAAATACAATTTTGTCTGTCTTGTTAAAAGGAGCCTGGATTTTAGGATTATCAGTCACAGCGACAGCTCCAGAAGTTCTGCCGTGGAAAGCCTTTTTAAAAGCAAGAACTTTACTTTTTCCAGTATGAAAAGAAGCTAGTTTCAATGCATTCTCATTGGCTTCTGCACCACTATTACAAAGAAATAGTGAGTAATCTGGATAGCCACAAAGTTCTCCAAGTTTGCTAGCTAGTTCCTTCTGTAATGAATTTTGTACAGCATTAGAATAAAAACCCAGCTTGGAAATTTGCTCCTGGATTTTCTTTACATATACAGGATGGCTATGTCCAATAGAAATCACTGCGTGGCCACCGTACATATCTGTATATTGACTGCCATCAGCAGCCCAAAGCGTTGTGCCCAAGCCCTTAACGGGCTCAATATCCCATAAAGGATACACTTCAAATAATCTCATAATTAAAATGCTGAAGGTTTGAGCTTTAATCCCATATCTTCGGGAAGACCAAACATTAAATTCATATTTTGTACAGCCTGTCCTGCCGCTCCTTTTACTAAATTATCAATAGCAGAAGCAATATGTACATATCCATTGTGTAATTCCACGTGCACTAAACCCTTATTAGTATTCACGACTTCTTTCATTGCAATATCCTTTTCACTATGGAATACGAAAGGGGAGTCTGCATAATAGTCATCATAAATTTTTCTATAATCCTCTAGTGTCCACCCATCAACTGCTTTTGTATAAACACTTGCAAATATTCCCCTAGCAAAATCCCCCCTAAGTGGTACGAAATTAATCTTAGGTTCACTCCCATTAGCCTCCTTCGCTAAAGTCTTACCAATTTCTGCAAGATGTTGATGGTTAAAGAGTTTATATATAGAAATATTGTCAGTTCTATAGCTAAAATGAGTTGTCTCACTTAGCTTCTTACCAGCTCCTGTAGACCCCGTGATTGCAGTCACGTGAATCTCATCATTTATTAGATTATGGTGAGCTAGTGGCAAGAGAGCAAGAAGGATTGAAGTCGCAAAACATCCAGGATTTGCGACATTATCTGCTTTTACTATATCTTTTTTCGCGCTTTCACAAAGCCCATAAACAAAATCTCTACCCTTATAATTGCTATCTAAACGAAAATCATTACCTAGGTCTATGATTTTACACTGAGGGGAAATCTTATGGGTGTCAACAAATTGTCTAGAGATACCGTGCCCAAGGCATAGGAAAATAACATCAGGATCTCCCAACTCTGTTCCGAAACAAAGCTTAGTTTCACCGATTAAATCTCTATGTACTTCGGTCACTGGCATTCCCTCTGAAGAAGTGGTTGTCGCTGCAACAATTTCTATATTAGGATGGTTGAGAAGAATCCTAATTAATTCCCCTCCAGTATATCCTGTTCCACCTGCTATGGCTACTTTAATCATAATATCGATAAATTAAATTAAGTCTGCGTCTTCATTATTGACACTATAATAAATCTTCAATGGGTTGCTTAATACTTTAGTAAAACCAATTACATCCTGACCAGAATAAGATTTATTTACCTCTCCATATGCGCCAAACTTAGCACTCATTAAGTCGTGTTCGCTGGTACAGCCTAGAACATTAAAATGGTATGGACGTAAAGCAACTTCAACTTCTCCAGTTACATTTTTTTGCATACTCTCCATCATAACCTCCATATCTCTCATAACTGGGTCCAAGTACATAGACTCATGCATTTGTTGGCCATACCATCCTGCAATCTGGTCTTTCCAATATAGTTGTCCTTTTGTCAAAGTGTGCTTTTCAAGTAAATGGTGGGCTTTAATAATAATCATAGGGGCAGCAGCCTCAAACCCAACTCTACCCTTAATCCCGATGATTGTATCCCCAACGTGAATGTCTCTACCTATTCCAAATGGACCAGCAGCTTCCCTTACAGCTTTAATCACCTCAATTGGACTCATTTTTTTACCATTAAATGAAACAGGCTCTCCCTTTTCAAAACCTATTTTAATATGCTCTGGTTCAGTTTTACTTACCTTTGTCGGATATGCTTCCTCTGGTAAAAAACCGTCCGAACTTAAAGTCTCAACTCCACCAATACTAGTTCCCCAAAGTCCTTGATTAATTGAGTACTTAGATTTCTCCCAAGATGACTCGAAGCCATGTTTTTGTAGATAATCAATCTCCTCTTGTCTTGAAAGTGCTAACTCTCTAATCGGAGCAATTATTTTAACCTGTGGAGCTAAAATTTCAAATACAATATCAAAACGAATTTGGTCATTACCAGCAGCAGTACTACCGTGGGCAACTGCACCAGCATCTAACAAAAGAACGTGTTTGAGCACCTCCAGAGCTTGAAATACTCTTTCCGAGCTAACAGAAAGGGGATAAGTTGCGTTCTTTAGAATATTACCAAAAATTAAATATTTAATGCCTTTATTATAATAGGTTTCTGTAGCATCTACAGTTTTATGAGAAGCCGCACCAAGTGTCAATGCGCGCTTTTCAATAGCCTTAACTTCTTCGTCAGAGAAGCCACCAGTATTTACCATCACCGTATGTACCTCTAGTCCTCTTTCATTTTTTAGATAAGGGACGCAGAAAGAAGTATCTAGTCCACCACTAAAGGCTAAAACAACTTTATTATTCATAATTATTCCTCTTTATTTTCTTTTACTTTTTTTACTCTTTTTACGTGCTCTTTTGGGTCATATAAAAGTCCCGTACATAGGCACATCTTGAAATTATTGCTTTCTAGGATATTCCAATTTCTACATCCTTGACATCCCTTCCAAAACTCCTCATCTTTAGTTAAGGCAGCAAAAGTTACAGGGCGAAAACCTAATTTATGATTCATTTTCATAACAGCCTCTCCCGTTGTAATACTAAAAATTTTAGCATCAGGAAAAAGTTCTCGAGAAAGAGCAAAAATTCTTCGTTTTATTCTCATTGCTAGACCTATGCCCCTAAAAGCATGGGCAACTATTAAGCCCGAGTTTGCTACATACTCTTTACCACCCCAAGACTCAATATATGAAAAACCAGCAAAACTCCCATCCTTAGCAATAGCTATAACAGCCTTGCCAGCAGCCATTTTTTGGATTAAATATTCAGGAGTTCTTCTAGCTATACCTGTACCGCGTTCTCTAGCGGAAATAAGGATTTCCTCGCAGATTTCGTCTGCATATCCGTAGTGACGCTCATTTGCCACCACAACATCAATGCGCATAATGCTTATGAAATATTATTATTTTAATTAAAATTAGTGCTTAACGCTTTATACAAATTTGTCCCATAAAAACAGGGTAAATTTGGGAGGGAATTGCTTCGAAAGCCCCTCCTAGAGTCGCACGTGACTGTACGCAACATGAGCATGGCTTAAGATTTGCCATGCATAATAATAAAATATGTTGCTAGTTTTGACCATAATAGGGCAAAGGTAAGGAAAAGTTTCTTAATTTTGCAATTCTTTAATAATAAGAATTTATTATTTTGTCATTCTGTGGTATGACAGCAAAATAAGAAACTAAAAGTATTATATAAATATGTATGTTGATGATTTTTCTAGGTTGGAAATAAGCCTTCCAGCTTGCGTAGAAAACTATAAATATTTTCGTTCAAAATTAAAACCTAGTACAAAGCTATTGGTCTTAGTAAAAGCTAATGCCTATGGTCACGGAGCTGTTGAGTTTGCGAGGCTTATGGAGAAAGCAGGAGCAGATTATTTAGCAGTAGCCTATCCTATAGAAGGGCTTGAGTTGAGGAAAGAGGGAATAACAGCGCCAATTATAGCTTTGACTACTGGTGCCGATTCATTTGATGAAATTATTGATAATAATTTAGAACCTAGCGTACCTAATTTGCCAACTCTAAAAAAACTTTGTGCAGTATTAGAGGAAAGGGGCATAGAGTCCTACCCTATACACATAAAAATTGATACTGGAATGCACCGCTTGGGCTTTATGCCAGATGAAATAGAGGAAATGAAGAATTATGTGTCAAATTCCAAACAAGTTAAAGTAAAGTCTCTTTTCTCACATTTAGCTGCTGCAGGAGAGCCTGAGCACGATGAGTTCACTCATGAACAAGTAACTTTATTTAAAGAAAGTGCGGATTCCATAGTGGAAACTTTAGGATACAAACCTTTATACCACATACTAAACTCTGCCGGAATTCAGCGCTTCCCGCAATATCAATTTGATATGGTTAGGCTAGGTATAGGAATTTATGGGGTATCTGTAGTTCCTGAAGAAAAACTTAGTCTTGTTGCATCTTTTAAGTGTAAAGTTATACAAATAAAATCCTTGACTAAGGCAGATGGGACAATTGGTTATGGTAGAGTTGGAAAAATTGCTCCAGAAGGAACAGTTGTGGCAACAATTCCAGTTGGTTATGCCGATGGCCTAGATCGCCATTTAGGAGAAGGCCGCTGTTCATTTATGCTGAATGGCCATAGAGTTCCCACAATAGGCAGTATTTGTATGGATATTACGATGCTTGATATAACAGGTGTCCCTGCCAAAGTGGGGGACACCGTTACTATTTTTGGTGAAGAACCTACAATTAACGATCTTGCAGACATCCTCGGCACAATCCCTTACGAAATCCTCACCTCCGTCCCAAAACGCATCGAACGCATAGTAGTTACTGAATAATTACAGCATCATTCCAGCGGCAACTTCAGAAGCGACTTGTTGACCTTTTATTGAAGCAAGGATTGCTAGGCCGAAGTCTACACTTAGGCCAGGGCCGCGACCTGTAATTATATTGCCGTCCACGACTACGCCTTCTTTTAGATATTTCGCATCTTTATCAATTAGGGCTTGTTCAAAGCCGTCGTAGCAAGTCATTTTTCGACCTTCTATATTAGGCAGTTTGCTTAAGACTAGGCTAGGGGCTGCGCATATTGCTGCCACTGAACCGCCTTCGGCAAAGTGCTTGTACAGTATATCCATTAGCTTATTACACTTTGCAAGGTTTTCTGCTCCTGGCATCCCACCTGGGAAAATCATAAAGTCCTTTTCTGAACTGCCAGCAAATGAAGTCGATGCTCTAAACTCGGCAAAACTACAATCTGCTATAACTGGAATTCTATTGGCACTAGTAACTATTCTATCGTCATAAATAGAGACAATCTTAACATCGACTCCACCCCTTCTTAAAACATTTACTGTCGATAATGCTTCAGTAATTTCAAAGCCATCAGCTAAAAATATTGATACTCCTCTCATATAGTCATTTTTATATTACACATCTCTTACAAATATAAGAAGCCATTTTGATTATTCAAAACAGCTTCTTATATCTTATTATTTTAAAACAACAATATGTATTTTTCTTAAAGCAAATTAGGCTTAAAGTAGCAGATTATCTGGACGAACAGGTGGAGTTTTTCTCACAGCAGTAACCTTGAAAGTTCGTTCTCCACTCTCAGTTGAGCCTGGAATAACTAAAGTGAAAGACCTACTGGTGAGATTTCTATATAAAAATACGTTTGTATTAAATATCTTCGTATAATCAGTAAGTGTAATTTTACCAGAGGTCTTAGATGTTTTTTCTAAGGAATATCCCAAGTTTTCCGTAAGCTTAACGTGATTTTTGTATTCTGGATAAGTTGAAAGGACATCTTCATCATAATAATAATTTTCATCAAGTGGTCTATAAATATCAAACCCAGCAGCGGACACTATAATATACACTTCCTTCGCCATAAGTGGGGCAATACTTCTAGTTGGAATCATAGCAACACCTGAAGGAGATGTTCTTGTAAAAATTGGTATTTCTTCTTCGAAAGTAACTTTCCAGGTGCCTTCTAATGGAGCATTATTTTTATCGCATGCAGCGAATAGTAACAGAGTGGCAGCAATAAGAGCTGTAATTGTTAAAATTCTTTTCATAATAGTTTAATTTTAGATATTAATATTTTATTTAGACATTGATTCGATAACTGATTTATTGACTTTAGCGATTCTGTCGATATCAACTTTTATAACTTTTCTATCATAAGTCATAAGCCCATTTACCTCGCCTTCAACGTCAGTTGTTTGGGTGTAAACAGCTGCAGCACAGCCAGTTTGAACAAAAACTTTTAGCATTTCTGCATATTCTTCGTACTGTTTCATTAGTTCTTCGGAACTACTCTTGTTTTGTCCATAACCCCATTTACGGTCAATTTCCCAAGTGTGGCCCTCGATTGGATAGCCAATACCGCCATATTCTCCAAGAACATTGATGAATTTGCTCTCAAAAACATTCATAGCGGGGTTAGGGTAGTGGTGTACGTCAATAATATCGCCGACAAAATGGAAGTTACCGCCAGAAGACTCATTCACAAGCCTTGTAGGATCGAACTCTTTTGTGAACTTAACAACCTCAGGGGTATCAAACTGTCCCCAAGCCTCATTAAACGGAATCCAACTTACAATACATTGGAAGCCACGAAGAGCAGTCATAATATTTTTCCACTCATTATAGTAATTAAGCTTCCAAACCTCTGGGATTTCGCAATCTGTTCCGCCTAGTATACTATCGCTAGACCATTTGTTATGTACAGCCTTTTGAATTTCAGGGTCACGAGATGCTACTTGCCTCTTTGAGTGGTCTCCAATGCAAGGCATATCCTGCCAAACTAACATTCCAAGTACATCGCACCAATAATACCAACGAGCTGGCTCAACCTTTATATGCTTGCGAATCATATTATAACCAAAGTCTTTAGTCTTGACAATATCAAACTTAAGAGCCTCATCTGTAGGAGCCGTATAAAGCCCATCAGGCCACCAACCTTGGTCAAGCGGGCCATACTGGAAAAGATTTTCCCCATTTAGGGCAATCCTTCTATACTTATTCAAAGAACTATCGCGCTTCATCTCTACAGACCGCATAGCAGTATAACCGTTCACCACATCCAAAACCTTATTATTGCGCACTATAGAAATTTCTAAGCCATATAGATATGGACTATCTGGTGACCAAGTTTTTAGTTCAGGTACTGTTAGTACGGCCTCTCCATTTTCTACAACAGCCTCTGTTAAAACAACTTGTGAAGGCTTTTCAGGGTCATATCCTTCTCCGCCCTTAAGCAGTTTCACTTTTACCACATCGCTAGGTAGACATCCTACAGTTTCTACATTTACCTTTAACTCAGAGTCTTTAAGATTGCTTACAGGATAATAACTATTGATGTGTGTTGGATTAACAGGCTCCAACCAGACTGTTTGCCATATGCCGCTTACTGGCGTATACCAGATAGAAGTATTTATAATACATTGTTTTCCCCTTGGTTGTAAACTATTGTCGCTGGCATCAAAAACCTTTACTTTAAGCTTTTGTTTCCCGCTTCTTTTTAAATATGCTGTTATATCATAAGAAAATGGATCATATCCACCCCTATGCTCTCCAACTAGCACATCATTTACATATACCTCTGATTTCCAATCTACTGCGCCAAAATTTAAAAGTACATTTTTACCTTTCCAATTTCTTGGGATAGTAAATTCTCTTTCATACCACAAGGTGTTTTCCTTTGTAATTCTGCGTTTAACTCCAGAAAGCGAAGATTCAACTGCAAATGGTACAAGGATTTTTCCTTCTGCTTCAAAACTATCAGCATCCACAGGAGTAATAGCATAATCCCATAATCCATTGAGGTTTAACCAAGTGCTTCTCACCATTTGTGGACGAGGATATTCTGGTAATACATTTTCAGGATTAACCTCTTCTGCCCAAGGAGTTCTAATCTCATTACCTACAGGTTGCCATTGAGCAAGAGCAATTATTACAATAAAGTATGCAATAATGCTTAATATAGCCTTTTTCATTGTGTTGTTTTTGTGTTATTAATTAGTCTTTGCAAGTACACAAATATAATAAGCTGTTCTGATAATTCAAAACAGCTTCTTATACTATTATTTTTTACCCTAAAATTAGCTTAACTTCTAATCTAAAGATATACCATAGATTTTATTCTGGTCCACCGTAATTACTCATAAATTCTTCCATTGTAACGAATTGAGGATTTTTTACTGCGCTAAGCTCATATGTAATTTCAGGATTTGTATCAGGTACAACCAATGTCATGGTCCTATTAGTTAAATTCCTATATTTGAACACAGCTATCTCAGAGTCTCCCCAAGGTGTTAGATTGATACTTAGACGAGACAGAATAATAGTTCCAGAAGTTTCTGTCTCTTTTTCCAGTGTATATATACCAGTACCAACAATGCCAAAATAATCTCTGTATTGTGGAGCAAACATACTTACTTCTGGGCTCATTTTACTTAGAGGTAATGATATAGTTACTGATCTTTTTGAAAAACTAAAATAAATATCATTTAAACCCACTCTTAGATATTGATATAAATAAACTTCTTCTGGCACCTTGGTCTCGTAAATAGTCATCTTCCAAGTATTCTCTATTGGCTCATCTGCTTTTTCACACGAAGAAAAAAGCAAAAGCGAAGCAATTAATAATGCTGCTATTTTAATAATTTTTTCATAATACATTAGGTTTATTGATTAAACATCTATAGTGATTTGATAAAATACATTACTCCAAAGTACAAATATAAAATAATTTTTAAATTTCCAATTCTTTAGCATAGATGTTGTATACAAGCCATCTATTATAAGATGCATTTTTTAAGAATTTGTGTACAAGTAAGAGATAATTTTAAAAAAAAATAATATGAGGAATTTTTTTTTAGCACTAGTTGCTGTATTTATGATGTCGTGTGCTAATGGCTCGACACCAAAACTTTATTCAAAAACTCTTGGCCAGACAGAGAACGCAGCTGTTAAGAAATCTGCAAATTTTTCAGCAGTAGATATTAATGGTAAAAAATGGACTTTAGATGACTTTGCTGGCAAATATGTTTATATTGACCTATGGGCGACTTGGTGCCCACCTTGCAGAAAAGAGCTGCCTCATTTAAAAGAAATGGCTGTAGCTCTTAAAGATTATAACATTGCAATTTTAGGTCTTTCAGTTGATGAAGACAAAAGCAAGTGGGAGGCTTCTGTTCGCACGGGAAGCTTACCAGGAATTCAATTGTTTTTAGGAGCTAGTAGCCCATTTTTACAGGCTTATGGCGTACGAGGCATTCCTAGATTTATTTTACTAGACCCTCAAGGGAATATTGTAGATGCTAATATGTCTCGTCCTTCTTCAACTTCAACACTTAAGTTTTTGCAAGAACTCATAGCTCCGCAAAAATAGACCAAACGCAAAAAAAACAGGTCTATAAACCCCAATCGCAAAAAAACAGGTCTATAAACCCCAATCGCTAGCGGTATAACTAGATTTTGGTGCG
>CAYFMO010000006.1:0-18269 GCA_964344225.1 uncultured Muribaculaceae bacterium
TCATCTGAGCCTCAGATAAAACGGGAGTTGCAATGAAAACGGTTTCGTAGTGTTTCAACATCTTGTTTGTAATTAATTGTTAAATAATAAATTGTGCCCATTCGGGATTGAAATTTCCACAAATGGGCGACAAATATAGAGATTTAAATTTATTTTTACAAGTATTCTACTCCTGAATTAAATAAACATCCTCATCTGGAGCAGCAAAATTGAATTTTTCCCTAGCAAATTTTTCTAAAGTATCCCTGTCGTGAGTAAGTAGCTTAATACGCTCATCCATTTCCTCTATCTCTTGCTCATAGGTTTCAATTTGCTTTTCCTGGTGGGAAATCTCGAGAGCTGCACCTACCCAATGGATAAACGTATTACCTGGCCCTATCATCCAAATAAGGATAAATATGGCAGTACTAATAACAAAAAAACGTGTAAAGTTTTTATGTTCACCGTTGAAAAAGTCTTTAATTTTTCCCAAAACAGCTCTGGTTATTTTAGTATATTTGCAAAAATAACTATTTTTGGGAGAATTTATATATTTGGATATAAAATTTAGATTCAAATGTTTCCACAACGTGACTAAATCCGCAATAATTTTTTAAAGCATATCATATGAAACCTACACTTTTAGTATTAGCAGCTGGAATGGGAAGCCGTTATGGCGGACTCAAACAAATGGATGGTCTTGGACCAAATGGTGAAACAATTATTGATTACTCTATTTATGATGCAGTACAAGCTGGATTTGGAAAAGTTGTTTACATCGTGCGTGAATATTTCAAAGACCAAATGGTAGAACTAGTTAAAGAGAAATATAGCAATGTAAGATGCTTAGATGGTTCTCCACTTGAATTTCAATTTGTTACTCAAGAACTACATAAGATTCCAAAAGAGTTTAAACTTAATCCAGAACGCGAAAAACCTTGGGGTACAGCACACGCAGTCCTAATGGCGGCAGACGTAATTAAAGAACCTTTTGCTGTTATAAATGGTGATGATTATTATGGTAAAGAATCATTTAAAATCATAGGAGACTGGTTAAGAGCACATAAAGATACAAAAGGACAATACTGCCTTGTTGGCTTTGCTTTGGAGAACACACTTTCAGAATCAGGTGGAGTTTCAAGGGGTATTTGTACAGCTGATACAAATGGCATTCTATCCCAAGTTGAAGAGCATCATAAAATTGCTAAAGAAGCTGATGGAAAAGTTTATGGAGAGAATAGTAAGGGCACAAGGGTTGAACTTAGGGGGAAAGATCTTTGCTCAATGAATATGTGGGGCTTTACTCCTGATTACTTTGCGAATAGCGCGAAAGTTTTCGAAGGATTCTTGGAAAAAAACATCAATGAATTGAAAGCAGAATTCTACATTCCATATGCAATTGATTGTATGATTAAGACTCAAACAGCTAGTACTGAAGTACTTTCTACTCCTTCACGCTGGTTTGGAGTTACATTTAAGGAAGACAGACCTGGAGTAGTGGCAAAACTTCAAGAATTTGCAGATAAAGGTATTTATCCTACACCACTTTATACAAAATAATATGGCAAAGAGAAAAATTCGATCTTATAATTTGTTAAGAAAATTTGACAATTATCTTCCTGGTTGGGGAGGTATGTTTATACTACTGGCTCTTTTAATAGTAGGTACTATTTTAGGTGCAATTGCTAGTTTACTGACAACTACACTAATGCCTGAACTGGCACCATACGCTAATTTCTTAATTGCTTATCCTATAATGTTTTTTCCACCTCTTATTTATGCTGCAGTTAAAAGCTCAACAGCACCACACTCACAAAGGGGAATTAGTTTTATAGATCAGAGCCATTTAAGTGGGAAAGAATTAGGAGTCATGATTATATTGGCTTTTTTAGCAACATTAGCAGCTGCTATTATTGTTGAACCAGTAGTTGCTTTATTACCTGAAATGCCTGCTTTCCTTGAGCAAACATTGAAAAACTTGATACAGAATACCCCATTATGGGCAACAATATTATCTGTCTCTATATTTGCTCCTTTTTTTGAAGAACTACTTTGTAGAGGCTTAGTTTTAAGAGGTTTAGCACAAAGGATGAGCCCAACTAATGCAATCATAATATCCTCTATATTTTTTGCAGTTATTCACGGAAACCCTTGGCAAGCTATCCCAGCATTTTTACTAGGATTACTTTTCGGATATGTGTACTATAAAACAGGTTCTTTGAAATTGCCAATGCTAATGCATGCAGTGAACAATACATTCTCTGTTATTATCAGCAATACAGAAAAGTTCAAAGACTTAGACTATATATATCAAGGTATGAGTTCAGTTAGCTACGGAATTCTCCTTCTGCTAATGTTAGGAGTTTTAGGCGGCAGTCTTTATTATATTTACAAACTTCCGCCACGAACAAAGGCTTCAGCCTGATCCAAAGAAGTTAATTTGCCGACGTCGACCATCTTAAGTCCGTCGGCAATTTTTCCATATATGGGATATTTATCTGCAACTGAAAGATAGAAATCTATAATGGAAAACTTTTCAGGATAAGTCGTCATTAATGGGAAAACATCATCTGAAATTAGATGAATACCTGAAAATGCCAACATCTTACATTTGTTAATCTCTAAATTTTTGAGGGGAGATTTTACTTCTCCTGTCTTAATATTTGTCCATCCAACAAGCCTCATAGTATCTGGATCAAACAAAAGGTATCTAGATGTTTTTCTTTCACTTACTAAGAGTACAGCAAGAGCATCCTCTTGAATATCGCTTCTAAACCATCCTAAATCTAGATTTGAAAGAATATCTACATTATGAACTAAAAAGTATTTGCTATGAGGCTCAGAAACTTTTTCTACAGGTTTTTCTAATTTGTCTAATCTCCTCTTAAGTAGCGATTCTGCTTGTCTAACTCCCCCACCAGTCTCTCTAAGTAAATCTCTTTCATCCGAAACTACAACCTCTGCAATACCTTTGCGACCAGAGATATAGGCTTCTACTTGTTCTGCAAAATGATGTACATTTACAACAATATAATTATAGCCTGCCTTTTCTAATTTAGTTAAGACATACTCTAATAAAGTCTGACCACAAATTGGAACCAAAGCCTTTGGCATTGTATCAGTAATAGGTTTTAGACGAGTCCCTAAACCCGCCGCAAAAATCATAGCTCTCATAAACGAATATCAATTCCTTGTTCTCTATGGATTAGATGGACATTAACACCATATTTTTCTTTTAAATGTTTAGCCATAGCTTCCGCACAATACACAGAACGGTGTTGGCCACCCGTACAACCAAAAGCCACCATAATATGGTTAAATCCACGACGCAAAAAGCATTCTAAATGGGTATCAACTAAGTTATAGGCATTATCAAGAAACGAGAGAACCTCTCCTCTATCTTCTAAAAATTTTATTACGCAGGCATCACGTCCTGTAAATGGTTTATACTCATCATACCTACCTGGATTATGCAAGGCTCTGCAATCAAAAATATAACCACCACCGTTATCTGACTCATCTTCAGGCAAACCATTTCTATATGAAAAGCTCATAACTTGAACTTCTAAAGTATCTCTTTTTTTAGGTAATTCAAGATTTAAAGGACTTGAATTTTGCATACTTTTAGAGTCAAAATCTGAAATTAGTCTAGTTAAGACTTCTAACAAATATGGGTATTCCTCAAAAGGCTCTACAAGAAGCTCACGAAGATTACTTAAGGCATATGGAATACTATCTATAAAATACTTTTTCTTTTCATACAGACCTCTAAAACCGTAAGCTCCAAGTACCTGCAGAGTTCTAAATAGAACAAAAAGTTTTAGTTCTTTTCTAAATTTAGCTTCATCTATCTTCCTATATAACTTCAATGATCTAATATAAACATCAACCAATTTTTTACGCAAGTCCACAGGATATGCTGCCTTTGCTTGCCAAACAAATGATGCTAAATCATAGTGCAGCGGCCCTTTGAAACCACCTTGATAGTCAATAAAATAAGGTTGATTATCTTTTATCATTACATTTCTAGACTGAAAATCTCGGTATAAAAAAGCTTGTTCTTCAACTTTCAATAATTCTTCACATAGGTGTTCAAAATCGTCTTGAAGCAATGATTCATTGAAAGTCAATCCAGTAGGCTTTAAATAACAGTATTTAAAATAATTTAAATCATACATTACTAACCTAGCATCAAATTCTTTGATATTAAAGCATCTGTCAAAATCAAAGTCTTCAGCTCCTAGGACTTGAAATTTTGCTAATTTTTCTACTGTTTTTATCAATAGAGACTCAACCTCAGGAGAAATTTGAAAGTCGCCTAACCTATTAAATAGCACATCCTCACCTAAGTCTTCTTGAAGATAAATCATTCTATCCTTGGATACTGCAAAAATTTCTGGAACATTCAAGCCCTTCTTAGCAAAATGCTCAGACATATATAAAAAAGTCTCATTTTCTGCTTTATCAACACCTAAAACCCCGATTTGTGAAATTTCACCTGAGACCAGTCTATAGTACTGACGATTACTTCCCGACACAGAAAGAGCTGTGATTGACTCAGGTTGAACTCCTGTTACAGAAGAAAATAATGAGGATAACTTACCAAATTCTGACATAGTAATTAGAATCATTTTAGTTTTTATACCGCGAATTTAGCAAATACTTAAACAAAAAAGAGTACATTTGTAAGTTTTAACAATTAAAAAGAATAAAATGAAGTCAAATATGCTTAACTATTCATATTGTTCTGATAAGTATCAGTATACAATGGGAAAGTCTTTTTATGATAGCGGAATGAAGGAGCAACGTGCAGTTTTCAATCTATTTTATAGAAAGGCTCCTGAAAAAAACAACTGGGCCGTTGTTAGTGGTGTTGATGAAGTGCTCGAAATGGTAAGCAATTTGGGAAATATGGACCCTGAATTCTTTGAAAGATTTTTACCTGGAGATGAATATGCAGATTTCAGGGGCTATCTTTCAGCTATGAAATTTACTGGAAATATTTACGCAATGAGGGAGGGTGAGATTGTCTTTCCTACTCAACCAATTATAATAGTTGAAGGTCCACTAATCGAAGCACAGGTATTAGAAACCCCGATGCTTTGTATTATGAACCATCAAATGGCTGTTGCTACGAAAGCATCAAGAGTATGTAGGGCTACAAATAAACCAGTAAGCGAATTCGGTTCTAGAAGAGCTCACGGTCCTTGGGCTGCTACTTATGGGGCTAAGGCTGCCATTATTGCTGGCTGCGCATCAACCTCAAATATCCTTACTGGAGTTAAATTTAATTATCCTCCATCAGGAACAATGGCTCACAGTTTTGTAACTGCTTTTGGTTGTTCAATTGAAGGCGAATACAAAGCATTTGATACTTATATCAAGACCCATAAAGATGAAAATTTAATTTTACTCATTGATACATATGATACTTTAAAATGTGGTATTAAAAATGCAGTTAAGGCTTTTAAAAAAAATGGCATTGATGATAATTATGGCCCTGGATACGGTGTAAGACTTGATAGCGGTGACCTTGCATATCTTTCTATAGAATGCCGTGCGATACTTGATGCAAATGGACTAACACAATGTAAAATATTTGCTACTAACTCATTAGATGAATATTTAATTTCTGACCTTGAACGTCAGGGAGCCCGTATTGATTCATATGGTGTTGGTGATGCTATTGCCACTAGTAAGGAGGCTCCTTGCTTTGGTAACGTATATAAGCTAGTTCAAATTGATAATGAACCTGTACTAAAGCGTTCAGAAGACAAGATAAAACTCATTAATCCCGGCTTCCAACTTACTTATCGCATTAGCGAAACAGAGGGCGGTAAAGGAGAACTTTATAAAGGTGATGTAACTTGTTTAAGAGGTGACTCTCTTAGCAGAGATATTGAAGATGGTAAAACATTTACCATTAGAAATGAGTATGATAGATATAAGAGTACTACTTTCCAATCTGGAGAATATAAAACAAGAGTGCTTCAACAACTTGTTGTGAAAGATGGAAAAAGAGTTGGAAAAGAATACACCCTCTATGAGAAAAAGGAATATTATAACAGTACACTTATGAAATTTCCACCTAGTGAACGTCGTTTAATTAACCCGCATTTCTACAAAGTGGATATATCAGATGATCTTTATAACTTAAAGATTAGCATATTACAAAGGCTGGAGGAAGAGATTAAATCTTTCAAATAATTAAAAGAAACTATATAATGGAAAATACTGCATTAGTTGTTGTGGATATGCTTTATGACTTTATTGATGGAAGTCTAGCGTGTGAGGGGGCTGAAGAGGCTGTAAAAGAGACATTAAAATTTATTGAAAGTAAAACAAAAGACCAAAAAGAGGATGAGGATGAGATTTTAGGTACCTTCCCTATTCTTTTTGTAAGGGATCACCATCCTGCAAATCATAGTTCTTTTAAAGAATTTGGTGGTATTTGGCCTCCACACTGCGTTGCAGGCACTCGTGGCGGTGAAATTCACGAAGATTTGCAACCATATGTAAACGAAGAATTGAGTTTTTATAAAGGAGAAGATGTAAATCTTGAGCAATATTCTGGTTTTGAAGGTAAAAATAAAGCAGGTCAATCTTTAAGTGAGGTCTTGGAACTTCTTGATACACAAGATGTATATGTATGTGGTATTGCTACGGAATTCTGTGTTATGAACACTTGCGTTGATTTGCTAAAAGCAGGTTTTAATGTACATTTACTAAGTTCTTGCATAGGATGGGTGAATAAAGAAGGTCATAAAAAGGCAATTACAGAGATGGAAAAATTGGGTGTCAAAATTTATTAGTAATTTTGCGGGCGGATTAAACTTATATGAAAGAAGTTTTGAGAAAAATATGCGTTCCTACCCTAATCATTGGTATAGCGGTTTATCAATCCTTTGGTATTGATTTTAGCCGCTCTAATGCTTTATTAGGATTTCAAGATAGCAGCTTAGTTAAAACCAATGCTGATACCCTCATTACTCCTGACAGTTTAACAACTATCGACAGTCTGAACATTCAAGACACACTTACTTTAAGCTCAATTGATTCAAATCTTCTAGATACATTGAAGGTAATAGATAGTTTGGATTTAGATAGGTCTGCTATTGAAAAAGTAATATCAGCAAAAGATACGATTGTAGTTCCTGATTCTTTAAAGGATGTAGACCCATTTAAATACAAATACTACCTTGCAATTAAAGACACAGTCTATCTTTATCAGGTAAAAGATTCTCTTCTTCAAGCAGGTGATACTTTAGAGTTTGCAAAATTAGATTCTCTATATAAAAAAGACTCAATAGAGGTCGCTCTAGAGAAACATAGAATTATGTATGCTTCTTTAAGTCGCAAGGAAAGAAAGAAATATGACTATGAACAAGCTCTACCTGCTAAAATTGCTAAAATGGATAGCATTTTAAATAGAAAAGATAGTATTAGAGCATATAAAGATAGTGTTAGAGCTTCAATTCCAAGAGTCCTAACCACTTTTGCAATTCCAGATTCTATGCAGTATAAGAGAATCATTTTGTGGACTCACGATAGAGATTTTCATAATGTGAACTTGCAGAAATATGATACTACCTATAATAACTACTTCTATGACTACCCTTTTATGAAAAAGGATGTAGATGCAAGTTATTTAGGTGTGGCAGGTTCACCAGTTCAAACTTATAACTTTTTTAAGCGAGAAAAGGAAGATGGAGCAATCTTCTACACTCCTTATATGGCGTATAATTATACTCCAGAAAGTCTACCAATGTACAATACAAAGACTCCATACACGGAGCTAGCTTATTGGGGAACACTTTTTTCTAATAGAGAAAAAGAAGAATCTAATATTAGAATTTTCACAACTCAAAATATTACTCCTGGGTTAAACTTTACCTTAGAATATGACCGCTTTGGAGGTAATGGTATGCTCCGAAGGGAAAATGTTGATAATAGAACCTTTATCGTAGGCACTAATTTTCTGGGGAAGAAATATATGATGCATGCTGGTTTTATTCGTAATAGAATAAAGAAAAGTGAAAATGGCGGTATTATTGATAATATGTGGATTAGGGATACAACTGTGGACGCTCGTGAGATAGCAGTATACCTAACTGACGCCAATTCAGTTATTAAAAAGAATACACTTTTCTTAGATCAAATCTATCGTATTCCATTGACAGCCAGCCCTGAGAAAAAATATAATAAAGAACTGAAGAAACAGAAGAAAATAAGAGAAGAAAGAAGAGATAGTATTATGGCATCGGGTGATTCTGTTGCTATTGAAGCATATTTGCAAGGAGAAGCTATAGAGCTTCAAAAAGAGCAAGAGAAACCTGAAATTTTAGATACGCTAAATAAAGATGCCACTACGGCTTTTATTGGTCATAGTAGTGATTATTCTGTGTACACAAAATCCTACACGGACAACATTGGGAGCTCTGATGCGGCAGGCAGAGGCTTTTATGGTGATAGATTTTATATCAATCCAGCAAAGAGTGCTGACTCTCTTCGTACAATGAAGTTGGAAAATAAGTTTTTTATAAGACTACAACCTTGGAAGAGCGATGCTATTTTATCAAAAATAGATGTTGGTATTGGTAACAAACTGATGACCTATTATGCCTTTAATTACAATAGTTTTGTAACAAAGACAAAAAATGTTTTACTGAATTCTACTTATGCTTATGCTGGAATAGAAGGGCAATTCAGAAAATACCTTCAATGGGATGCCAGTGGTAAGTATAATTTCATAGGGTACGAAGTAAATGATTTTGGTGTAGAGGGAAATATTAGGTTTAACGCATACCCTTTTAGGAGACAGAAACAATCCCCACTGACTTTAGAGGGACATTTTGAAACGAGTCTAAAAGAACCTGATTATTACGAGCAGCATTTACTAACAAACCATTTTAAATGGAATAATAATTTTAAAAAGACCTCAACAACTAAAATACAAGCGAAGTTAGATATACCATACTGGAAGCTTGATGCAAGTTTTAGTTATGCTCTTTTAAGTAACAATATATACTTTGATACTCAAGGTATGCCTCAGCAAAATGAGAGGCCAATGAGTATAATGACAGCTTCACTTAATAAGAATTTCAAACTATGGAAATTTGGATTAGACCATCAAGCTCTTTTCCAATTATCTTCAAATCCAGAAGTTCTACCGCTGCCAATGCTTGCTCTTAATTTTAGGTATTATTTTGAATTTAATGTAGTTAAGAAAGTTATGGAAATGCAAATTGGAGCAAATGCAACTTATACAACAAAGTGGTACGCCCCAGCATATAATCCTGTACTAGGAGTATTCCATAATCAAAATATTGAAAAATATGGTAACTCACCATACATTGACCTTTTCGTAAATGTGCAATGGAAGAATGTATGCTTGTTCCTTAAAGTAATCAATGTAAATCAAGGTTGGCCAAATAAATCAAAAGACTATTTTGGTGCGCATAATTATATTAAATCACAAAGAGCCTTCAAATTGGGTATTTGGTGGCCATTCTATGTATACCCTAAAAAAGCTAAAAAGCTCGGTATAAGTGGTGGTAGTGGAATGAGTAGCGGCGGCGGTGGTATGATGCAGAACCTTGGTGGCTTTGGTGAAGGTATGGGAGGAGGCAGAGGTGATGGAGGCTTCGGTGGAGGTATGAACAGAGGCCTAGGAGGAGGCGGTATGACAGATACCAGAACAAGATATTAATATGAATTGGGCTAGATTTAATCGTCATTTAAGAAAAACTATTGTAGCATTCATATTTATTGGAATCACCTACTCACGAAGTACAACAATGAATGATTTGCGCAATAGTTCTCTTTCTGGTGCAGATATAATTGCAGTAATCGCACTTGGTGATGATATGTATAAAAAAGATTTAAGAAGTGGATTTCATTACGAGCTTCTAGAAAAATTTGCTGAGGACAACAATAGTAACATTCAAATATATGTCTCTCAGGAAGAAGAAAACTGTTTAGACTCTTTACTGCATAAAAAAATTGATATAGTGGTAACACCTAAAGATTCGCTTTTAAAAGGTGTTCGTTTTTCAAATGATATAGAAGATTTTGGCGTTTGGGCAGTTAGAAGTGAGAATGTATCAGACATTAAGATAGTAAATCAATGGCTTAAGATCAATTCTGAAGAGGATGCTTACAATGAAATGTATGAGCTATTTAATTCTTCATATGATCCCAAATACAAGGCAGAGAAAAATCTAAAAGTTAGAAGACTTAGTCCTTATGATAAACTTATTAAAGAAGGGGCTGTTAAGCTAGGGTGGGATTGGAGACTTCTTGCTGCTGTTGTTTATTATGAGTCTCGATTTTCAATAAGTTCTCATTCGCATAGAGGTGCTACTGGTATTATGCAAATAATGCCTTTTACAACGGAATACTCTATTAATGAACTATATAATCCTGAAATCAACATTGAGGTTGGGGTTAACCACTTACACAAAATCCAAAAGATTTTTAGGCAATACAACTTAGAACCCAATGAGCTTATAAACTTTACTCTCGGTAGTTATAATGCTGGCCCCGGAAGAGTTTTAGACTGCATTTCTTATGGGCAATCGCACAATCTTCCTACCTCAACCTGGGAGGAAATAAAAGTTATTATGCCACTACTCAATACGGAAGGTATCGAAAACGAAGAGTCTGTTAGATTAGGAAGATTTAAGGGTGTTAATGAGACTCTCAAATACGTTGATAACGTAAAAGAAATCTATGGTTATATGGTAAATATAACTGACTCTATTTAAGTCTTACTGTCTGTGCAGGATCCACCTTCGAAATGAATAAAGAAGGTAAAAGTAGAATCAACATTATTAGCACGAAAGATATAATGTCGCAAAGCAAAATTGTGCTAATATTAAGATTCACAGGTACATAAGCAACAAAATAATTAACAGGATCCAACTTTAGTATACGCCATTTATCTTGAATAAAACAAAATAAAAAAGCAAGTATATTTCCTATTAGCATACCTTTGAAGACCAATTTAGATGCAGATAGAAGGAAAATTTTGACTATGTCCCAATTCTTCATTCCCAAAGATTTCAAAAGCCCAATTGTGGATGTATTCTCAAAAAGCATTATTAAGAGACTGGAAATCATATTAAATCCTGCTACAATAATCATTAGAATTAGCATAAATAGAACATTAAAGTCTATTAGATTGAGCCAATCCATAATTTGTGGATATTTGGATATAGTAGAAGAAGCATAAACTGAATCCTCTTCTGTACCATAAGCCATTGCAGTATAGCCTACTTCCATTACCAAATTTTCGATAATTTCTGGTTCTTTATATTCTTCTGCTAAAATAATTTCAATAGAAGATGCTTGATTAGCCTCCCATTCATTAACACGCTGTAAATCACTAATATCCCCATAAACAATTAACTTATCATCTGTAGAAAGAAGAGGCTCATAAATATTCGAAATATAAAATTGACGGACTTTTACTTTTTCTCCAACAAAATAGGTCTGCATTTTATCACCTATTTGAAGTCCTAGTTTATTTGAAATAGGAGAAGGTATGGATACAGACAGGGTATGTTCTAGAGAATCCTGATCCAGCATAACTTTGAAATCTTGTACTCCTTTTATTACTACGCCATGAATCAAATCATCCTTTTTTACAATTCCCCCTCTGTAAATTACAGGTTCGATTTTCTTGACTCCTTCTATTTCAGCTAGTTTCTTCACATAAGGAGAGTCTAAAAACAATGATAAACCTTCTGAAGATGAGGTACTTCCCTGGGGATTTAATACTATATCTCCAGATAGTGAAGACATTGAATTTCGTATTTCTGTTCTAAATCCAGATGAAATAGCAATGGCAATGATCATCACAAAGAAACTAATTGCAATAGAGGAAATTGCAATCTTGCTTTTGAATTTTAATTTGGATGATATAAAAACCGATGCTTCCATCTCTTCAATATAAAACTTGGCAAAGTTAAGAGAAATTATGATATTTACGGTCGTTTAAATAAATGGATGAATAAAATTTTAATATTATGCGCATAAAAAACATACTTATACGTTATGCAATTGCTACAATTGGACTTGCTTTCGTAGCAATTGGAGTAGCATTGTCTATTAAATCAGACCTAGGCACTGCTCCTATTTCTGCACCTCCTTATGTCCTTAGCTTATGGGGAAGATTTTCAGTAGGAGAATTTACAATTATGATGCACTTACTTTTTATCTTGCTTCAAATAGCCCTACTTAGGAAAGATTTTAAGTTAGAGCATCTAATGCAGATAGCTGCAGCCGTTGTTTTTGGCTATCTTACTGACCTTGCAATATACCTAATTGAACCTTTAGAAGTTGCTAGTTTCGGCGGTAAAATTGGCTTAATGATTGCTTCTTGCGTGATTACTGCCTTAGGTATAAGTATAGAAGTAAGAGCGCAGGCGTGGATGCTTGCTGCAGAGATGACAACAGCAGCTATTGCAAAGGTAACTAAAGCAAAGTTTAGCAATGTTAAAATTATTTTTGACTCTAGTCTTGTTGTCGTTGCCGCAATTATCTCTTACGCTATTTTTGGTAATGCACTAGGAAGTGGAGAAAATAATGATATTATAGCAAACCTACTTGCAGAAGTGCCAGGAGTAGTAATAGGTATTGGTACTCTTGTTTCTGCTTTTGCTACTGGGCTACTAATGAAATTAACAGACCCACTTACAGAAAAATTAATTGGGAAAACTATTGACCGGACTCTGTAGTTTCAGCAGTTGTTAGCTCTTGAATTTTATTAGCATTTACAATCTTGATTTTTTCTAAAATCTTAGTTTGTAATTTTTTGTCATTAGTCCTCCTAGCTAATATCATAGCATTTTGGAGGGCTATTTCGTCTAATGGCTCATACTTTAAGACTTTTTTAAGATATTTGCGAGCTTTCTTATAATCTTGCTTTGCCACTAGATAATAAGCAGACATATTATTTAAAAATGTAGTATTCTTTTTATTATATGAAAGCATCTTATTAGAAATTTCTGCAAAAGCTTCATAAGCCTCAGGAGTTCCAAGAGAATAATATGATTGACAAAACTCCTGTATTGCATTATTAAAGAAAACATCATCAACAGGCTCAGAAAAGTATGACCATCTTAGCTTAGTCTTATGGTTATAATCAATCAAATCATTCAAATAAATAGGAGCATTTAATGGTTCCCCCTTTTCCGTATCAAAATATGCATTAATTTTTAAGAATCTAAAGAAGAGGTCATCTGAATACAAATCTACTCCCCTATCAGCATATTCAATGGCTTTTAAAAGATACTCTGGATCAAAATTATATTCATTATAGTAATATACCGACTTACCAGTGGAATCTTTAAGTTCAAGCATTGGCTCCATACCTAAGTATTTACTGGTCTCTTTTTTTACTACCGATGATGAGGCTGCTTTGGTCTTGAAAAAATTATATTTTGCGAAGAGCATTTCTCTATCTCTAGGAGCTTCTTTTTCCCATTGATCAAGTACGGTTTCAATACCCACACCAGCGAATCCATATCTATTAACTAGAGACTGATAAGTGTTCTTTAATTGGTCTACTTGGGCAAAACTTGATGAAGCTATAAAAACAGCCACAAAAATTAAAATACTTCTCTTGATATAAATATTCATAATACTTCAATTTATTTTATATCCATCCTAATTCTACGACTTTGCGGATGGAGATTATTACATCGTGAACCTAAATTTTTAACAAAACCTAAAGCAGAACCTTCATATTTTACTCTCAGGAAACCTATAGGTGCATCTGGCAAATAAATAACATCTCTATGTAAATATGCTAAGGCCTCCTCTTTTGTCAAATCCGCAGAAGGAAAAGCATCCTCATCTAATACTATAGAAAGCGCCAAATCTGCTGAAGGAATCAAAGTTTTTCCCTTAAGCTTTCCAACGGCGCAACCTGATACTAGCAATTGTAATGCCTGTTGGACAATATTAATATAAGATGCAATCCTTGCAGGTTGGGCTACAAGCATTTCTCCCTTTTGAGCAAGCACAACTTCTTCACTAAAAAGCTTGTTATAAACCTTTAATGCTGGACTAGTTTTGCAAAGTTTGAGTTTAGAATGGTTTTCTTTTTGAGGAGAGAGTTTTTTCATAATACTGCAATATTGTCCTTCCCCTGGCACAAAGCCTGGCACTAAAGAGTATCCATAGGTTGTTTTTATAATTCCTTCATATGGTAGTTCTACATTTAGAACTTCTGCTCCGAGTTCCCTAGTAATCCACTCCACATTATCGTCATTCTCTAACCTATTGAAAGTACAAGTAGAATATATAAATAAACCATCCTCCTTTAAAGCTGGCCACACATCAGCTACTATGCGCCTTTGCCTAGCCTGGCATAAACTTACATTAGATTTTGACCATTGTTCCTGCGCTTGCTCATCCTTACGAAACATTCCTTCACCCGAGCAAGGTACATCTGCAAGGATTACATCGAAAAAACCAGCCAAACTTGCAAAGGCAGAAGGGTCCGCTGAAGTTACAATTACATTTGGATCACCCCAAATAGCAACATTGTCTGCTAAAGTTGTAGCACGCTGTTTAACAACTTCATTTGCTACCAACAAAAAGTTATCCCCGTAAACTTCTCTTAAAGAAGTCGCCAAATCTGTTGTTTTTCCTCCTGGAGCTGCACATAAATCTAAAACTATACAAGGAGATGCTGTTTTATCCTTGTCAATATATCTTCTAAATACTTCTCCTACAAACATAGAAGATGAATCCTGTACATAGTATGCTCCTGCGTGGAAATGTGGATCCAAGGTGAAAATAGGACGTTCATTTAATAAAAGTCCATATTTAGACCACACTACTTGCTTCCCCCCGAGAAAGCTTATTTTTTTAAATGGATTCAACCTAATAGAAACCGACGCTGGCTCATTGAACGCAGAAAAAGCGATATGAGCTTTATCACTCCCTATCGCCTCTTCTAGATATCGTTTGAACTCTGGTTTAATTGCCATAGCGCCATCAATTCATAGAATTTATTTATCCATTTTAAATCCATGTGCAGCTGGATCAAAGCCTTCAGGGAATTGGGAAGGGTCTACACCTTCTGGCATTCTTCCTTCCGACATTGCCACCAAAGAGTCAACTATTTTATCCAAAGCCTCTTGAATTTTGGGAGCAAGAAAAGTTTTCATCATAAAGTTCAAATCCGCATTTACTTTTATTTGAAACTCTGTCTTATCTGGAGCACCAACTGAATCAAAATGCATATCCATGTTGAATTTAAATGGAGCACCATCATCAACAAATGAAATTTTAGAATAAGGAACCCGATCGCTTACCCTAACTCCCACATTAAAACCCTGAACATTGGCACGTATATAATCATAATCTGCCTCTACCCCTTCTTTTTTATCCTCAGGTAGCATTGCAAGAAAATTTCTCATATCAACGAAAGCCATATAAAGTTGATATGGTGCCTTTGATACTACTGCTTTTTTACTATTAATTTCAGCTGCCATAATTTATTTCCCCCAAGTTGAAGGTGATGTTCTCCACCCGCGAAGAACCTCTATATCCTCATTTTTTATATAACCCAACTTATGAGCTACTTCCACTAAAACATTATAATTTGATAATGTTGTAAGCTCGACTCCTGCTTCTGCAAACGCATTTTTTGCATGGCCAAAATTATATGTAAAAATAGCAACCATACCTAGCACATTGGCTCCTGCCGATTTTAAAGCAGAAGTTGCAGCCAGACTGCTCATACCTGTTGATATAAGGTCCTCAACAACTACAACCTTTGCTCCTTCTGGAAGTACTCCTTCAATTTGCGAACCTGTTCCATGCTCTTTTGCCTTAGGTCTAACATAGATAAAAGGCTTCTTCAAAATATGAGCTACTAACATTCCATGAGCAATTGCACCTGTTGCAACACCAGCAACAACCTCAACATCAGCATATTTTTCCTTAATAATATCTGCAATCCACTTACATACATTTTCCCTAATTTCGGGATAAGATAATATTCTTCTATTGTCACAGTAGATTGGAGATTTCCAACCAGAAGCCCAAGTAAAAGGGTTGCTAGGCTTTAATAACACTGCCTTAATATCCATGAGTGATTTTGCAACACTCTGCTCAACACTTGTCATATTATTTATTTTATATATTCCTTTTGTTCTTTATATTTGCATCGCAATCCTGCAAATATAGAAATTTTACTTAAGAATGTATAAGATATACTTTGAAAAGAGAGCTATAATCATTTGTCCTCCAGAAGAGCAAGCACTTTCAGATCCAAATGCAATTGAGTTTCATATTGGCGACAAATTTGATCTTCACGCACTTATAAATATGTTTGAAGTCTCAGACTCTCTTCATAGAATATACATACCTACTAAGGACGTTGAGTCTACGTATAAAAGAATATGTATTGAATTTTTAGAAGTAAATGCAGGAGGAGGTCTAGTATCTAACAAGCGAGGCGACTACCTTTTAATTAATCGCAACGGACTCTGGGACTTACCCAAAGGGCATCAAGAAGATGGCGAGGATATAGCTGTGACAGCCTTAAGAGAAGTAACTGAAGAAACAGGGATTAAAGACTTAGAACTCAAGAGTTTAATTTGCATCACTGACCATTGCTATAAGCGTAATAGCATATGGCATCTAAAGCATACTTGGTGGTATAATATGCTTTACAATAATCCTCTTGATTTAACTCCACAAAAAGAGGAAGATATTTCTAAAGCTGCTTGGGTTGCAAAATCTAGTCTACCACAGTTTCTAAAAAACACCTTCCCATCAATAATAGAAGTGTTTAAAGAAGCAAAAGTATAAATTATCACATTTTTTTATCTTAAGTGAAACTTTTTGCTAAAAATATCGTATACCAATTCGGTTGTCTACATTGGAAAACTACATTTTTCTTAATGATTTTTTTTGATTTTATATAATAATATGAAACTTTCACAATTCCATTTTCATTTTACAAAAGACAAAATTGCTTCTGAACCACCTGTGTGGAGGGATGAGTGCAAATTAATGGTACTTCACAAAGATACAGGAGAGATTGAGCATAAGCTGTTTAAAGACATACTAGACTATTTTAAAAAAGATGACACCTTCGTATTTAATGACACCAAGGTTTTCCCAGCTAGATTATATGGTCATAAAGAAAAAACAGGAGCTGATATTGAAGTTTTTCTACTCAGAGAACTGAATATTGAGCAGCGTCTTTGGGATGTCATAGTGGAACCTGCAAGAAAAATTCGTATTGGAAACAAACTATATTTCGGTGAAGATGAAAGTCTAGTTGCAGAAGTAATTGACAATACAACATCGAGGGGCCGTACACTTCGTTTCTTATATGACGGCGATTACGATGAATTTAAAGAAACTCTGTATAGCCTAGGAGAAACACCCGTGCCAAAATGGGTTAAAGAGGAAGTAACTGAAGAGGACAAAGAAAATTTTCAAACCATTTATGCAGCAAAAGAAGGTGCTGTTTCTGCTCCTGCAGCAGGTCTTCACTTTAGTCGTGAACTAATGAATAGAATGATTTTAAAGGATATCAATAAAGCATTCATCACTTCCCATATGGGTATCGGTCATTTTAGATCAGTTGATGTGGAAGACCTTTCTAAACATAAAATGGATTCTGAGCGTCTAATCATCCCTGAAGATGCAGTAGAGCTAATCAATAAGACCAAAAGAAAAAAGAATAAAGTTCTTGCTGTGGGCGTTACTGTGATTCGAGGTCTAGAAACCTATGTAACTACTAATCAAGAAATTGATACTTATGACGGATGGACAAATAAGTTCATCTTCCCTCCATACGAATTTTCTATTCCAGATGCAGTTGTTTCAAACTTCCATCTTCCAGGCTCTACAATGCTTATGGCTGTGGCAGCTTTTGGCGGATATGAGAATGTTATGAAGGCTTACGATGCCGCAATGGAACAAGATTACAAGTTTGGTCCATACGGCGATGCATTATTAATAGTTTGATAAGCTATTAATAATGCATCGACTTGCCGAGCAAGTCTACAACTATCCTAACCTCTGTCACTTCGTGACATCTCCTATTAGGAAAATGAGGAGAATGCCGACCATCCAAGCTGATCTGGCTGGGCGCCATAGGAAGAAAAGGTGACTTCCCAAAAAATGGCTTCTAGTGAAAAAGTGAAAGCGACCGAAGTTATGATGTGCCCTAAAAAGTTGAATAGTTCAACATTAATTGACGTTTTTAGATTGGAATAGAGCTCGGTATTGTACTGAGCTTTTTCCTTTTAGCC
>CAYFMO010000006.1:18369-29217 GCA_964344225.1 uncultured Muribaculaceae bacterium
CATCTTACTGATTTCGTTATTATTTTATTCTTTTTATACTTGTTAAGTCTTTATTCTAAAATCCCATTTATATATTATTTACAAGATTCAGTGTTCAGAAATGATACTATTTAAAGACTTTTTATGTGTGTCTATTAATGGTTCTAGGTTATAGGACTGACTTGACGCAAAAATATTCTAATAAAAGAGAAATTAAGATAAGAAAGAGAAAAACTTTTTTTAAGAAGGCATATAAATCTAAAAAAAGAGAAAAAGATGGCTTTCAGATGTTCTGGGAGCCATTTTTGTCATTATTTTTGTCCATTAGCAAATGTTCAGATTAACTTAACAAAGAAGTTTTATGCTGAAATAAAAACATAAATCTTATGGATGAAAACATATATCTATGCGCTCTTAATAGAATTTTTGGTTTTGAGCCTAAAATTGGCTTGGCTCTTTTAGAGCATCTTGGTAGCGGTAAAGCTGTATTTGAATTAACAGAAAAGGAAAAGGACGAAATTTTGGGACCATTTTCTAAGTATAGATCAAGTCTTAATGCCAATGCCGTTGAAACTAGTGCTAAGGAGCTTACTAGACTAAAAAGACTTGGTATAAACTTCTATGGCTTCGGACAAGAAAATTATCCCGCTCGCTTAATGGAATGTGAGGATGCACCATTGGGGCTTTATGTAAGGGGAAATCTTCCTAAAAAAATAGACAATGCCATTGCCATAGTTGGAAGCAGGAACTTAACAGTTTATGGTCAAGAGTGTTGCAAAGACATTGTCATAGCGCTTTCCGAATGTAAGGAAAAACCAATAATAATTAGTGGATTAGCGCTTGGGACAGATATTGTTGCACATAAAACTGCGAGAGAGTGTGGGCTGGGCACCATTGGAGTAATGGCAACAGGACCAGATAAAATTTACCCGCGTAGACATACATATTTTGCAAATAGCATAGTAAAAGAGGAAAATTGTGCATTGGTAACAGACTATCCTCCTGGTACTGAGGCCTATCCTATAAATTTTATCCGTAGGAATAGAATCATAGCTGGTATGTCAGATGCTACTATATTAATAGAGTCAAAAATCAAGGGTGGTGGAATGATAACAGCTAGACTTGCATTTTCGTATAATAGAGATGTATATGCTCTTCCTGGCAGGATAAATGATCCTATGTCACAAGGCTGTAACTATCTTATAAAAAGTGAAATAGCTGCTCCAATCACGGACTATAACGAACTTATTAAAAGTTTAAATCTTAGAATAAACAAAAGTAACAAATTGACTGATAGTAACTTGCACGAATTGTACTCTAATATGCTCCCTGTAGAGAAAATTGAAAAAATGTTTGAAATCATAACTACAATTAAAAAGGATCCTGGCGTTAGTCTTATAGAACTGGAAAGTATTATAAAACTAAGTAGTGGAGAACTAAGAGAGTTAACGTGTTTCTTAGAAGCTGACAGATTAATAGATATCGATATTTTACAAAGATGTACTCTTAATAAAGTCAGATAGGTCCTGTAAAATCAAAACTCTTTATTAACTTTGTGTGTTGTGGCCAAGATTCTACATTGTTTAAAGATTTTAAGTATGAAATTTATTGATACTCACTCTCACATATATGACGAAGCATTTAATGAAGACATTGATGCTACTATTGAGAGAGCTATAAACAATAAGGTCACTAAAATAATATTACCCGATATAGACTCTCAGTCAAGGGATTCTATGTTTGATTTGGCTTCTAAATATCCAGAAAATTTATTTCCTTGCCTAGGTCTCCATCCAACATCTATTGAGGCAAATTGGGAAAATGAATTCAATTTATTGAACAAATACAAGGATGAGAAAATATATGCAATTGGCGAAATAGGTATAGATTGTTATTGGTCTAAAGAATTCCTTGAAGAACAAAAAAAAGTATTCATAGACCAACTTCACCTAGCCCAGCAGTTAGACTTACCTGTAATAATTCATTCACGCGAATCCACTAAAATTATATTAGATATTTTAAAAGAGTATAAATATCTCAGTTTAAGGGGTGTATTTCACGCCTATAGCGGTAGTATTGAATCATATAGAGAATTGCAGGATTTGGGTAATTGGTATATAGGACTTGGTGGTGTTATCACCTATAAAAAAGCTTCTATCGCTGAAACATTAAAGGACATTCCCCTAGATCGAATATTATTAGAAACAGATTCTCCTTATCTAAGCCCTGTACCTTATAGAGGCAAGAGAAATGAAAGTTCATACATACCAATAATTGCAGGAAAAATTGCCGAATTAAAAAATATTTCTTTATATGAGGTCGCTGAAGCTACAACTAAAAACGCAGAAAACTTATTTAAAATATGATAAACTATAATAATACAAAGTCATCAATACTCCTTTTATATACAGGGGGTACTATAGGTATGAAAGAAGACCCATTTGACCAGACTTTGAAGCCATTCAATTTCAGTCTAATACTAGAAGAAGTACCTGAACTAAGAAAATTTACATATAAAATTGATACCTACACGTTTGAACCCTTAATAGACTCTTCTGATATTGAGCCAAAAATGTGGCAGGAGTTAGTTACTGTGATAGAGGAAAAATATGATGAGTATGATGGTTTTGTGATTTTGCATGGAACCGATACTATGTCGTATTCTGCTTCCACCCTTAGTTTTATGATTCAGGGCTTGACTAAGCCAATAATTTTTACAGGTAGCCAACTTCCAATAGGAAAACCAAGAACTGATGGGAAAGAAAACCTGATATCTGCTATCGAAATTGCAGCTGCTAAAGATGAACTAGGTCATGCCATTGTTCCTGAGGTCTGTATTTGTTTTGATAATATGCTAATGCGGGGCAATAGAACTTCAAAGGTAAATGCAGAAAACTTTAGAGCCTTTAGATCTGAAAATCTACCACCTCTTGCCGAAGCTGGAATCACAATAAGATATAACAAGGCCGAAATTAGATATCCAAAATCGTGGGAAACTAAACCTATTTTCTACCATAAACTTGATTTAGGAGTAGCTATTTTAAAGATTCATCCAGGCATTACAAAAGAAGTTGTAAGCGATATCCTGCTTTCTGCTGGTTCAAGAGCAGTAATATTAGAGACCTACGGATCAGGTAATGCTCCATCAAAACCCTGGTTTATCAATCTTGTAAAACAAGCCAATGATATGGGAAAAATTCTTCTAAATGTAACTCAATGTCTTGCTGGTAGCGTAAATATGGAGATTTATGCGACTGGTAGGACATTAAAAGAGGCAGGGGTAATTAGTGGTTATGATAGTACAACAGAAAGTGCACTTGCAAAACTTTTTTATTTGATGGGGAAATATGAAAATAATGAAGATGTAAAAATACGAATATGCGAAGAGTTAAGAGGAGAAATATCGAAGTAATTGTTTGATAGTCTAAAATAAAATTACTAAATTGCACCGCATTTTAAGGGTATAAGTATTTAGTTCTTATATAACGCATTGAAAATTAACTAAATCAATATTTAAAAACATTATTAATTAAACACACAAAAACAATTATGAAAAAAATTTTCGTGTTTTTGGCAGTAATGGGCGCAATGGCCTTTTCTGCACAACAAGTTGCTGCACAGGATGCAACTGAAACAAAAGAAGTAACAGAGGTAACAGACCTTTTTGCAGGTACAGGTGAGGATATTCCTCTACACCAAGCTCTTAAAACTAAATTTATTGAGGGTGGTCCTGGATTTATGGCAGCAATTGTTGCCTGTCTTATTTTAGGCCTAGCTATCGCTATTGAGAGAATTCTTACTCTTACTTTATCAACAACTAATGTTAAGAAACTTTTAGCTCAAGTAGAAGATGCTCTTAAACAAGAAAATGGCATTGAGAAAGCTAAAGCAGTTTGCGCTGACACAAGAGGACCAGTAGCAAGTATTTTCCGTCAAGGCCTAGAACACTTTGATGGTGGAGTAGAAGCTGTTGAGAAAAACGTAGTTGCATCAGGTGCTGTTGAATCAAGCGAAATGGAAACTGGTCTTGCATGGCTTTCACTTTTCATCGCTACTGCAACTAACCTTGGATTCTTAGGTACAGTTATCGGTATGGTTAAAGCTTTCGACGCTATTCAAGCAGCAGGTGATATTTCACCAAACGTTGTTGCTGGAGGTATGAAGGTTGCGTTGATTACTACTATTGGTGGTTTGATCGTAGCTCTTATTCTTCAGATGTTCTATAACTATATTCTTACTAAGATCGAGTCTCTAACTGTAGATATGGAAAGATCTACTATCGAATTCGTGGATCTAGTAGCAAAATATAATAAATAACAAATAAATCAACACAAAATGTACAAGAAAATCTTCAAATGGGCAATGATAGTCTTGATGCTCATCGGTGCAGCTCTAACCATATATGGTTACATAGTTGATTTCACCACACATGATGGAGCACCAGTAGACTACATATTTTATTGGGCGTATTTGATGCTTGGAGTTGCAATTGCTGCAATGTTTATCGTTGGTCTAGTTGTTAGTGCTATAAATGATCCTAAAAACTTAATTAAAGTAGGAGTTTACTTGCTTATTGCTGCTGTAATAGTTGCTGTAGTATATTTTACAGCTTCGGGTGCACCAGCAATGGGTATGATAGGAACACAACCATCAGACCAGATTCTCAAGCTAACTGATACAATACTTAATTTAACTTACTTAATTGCTGGAGTTGCAATTCTAGTAATCTTAGGTGGAGTTGTATACACATCAGTCATTAAAAATAAATAACAAACTATGGCTAGAAAAGTACCGGAATTAAATGCAACCTCTACTGCCGATATTGCATTCCTTTTGCTTTGTTACTTCCTGATGACCACTACAATGGGTCAGGACTCGGGTTTGCAACGTCGTCTTCCTCCAATGCCTGATCCAAATCAGAAAGTGGAGGACCAGAAAGTTAATCGTCGTAATATCATTATTGTGAAGATTAACTCTGCTGACAGACTTCTTGCTGGTAACGAGCCAATTGATGTTAGATATCTAAAAGACAAAATCAAGACTTTCCTTACCAACCCTAATAATGACCCTGATCTTCCAGAGAGAGTTCCAACACAAATTGAAGGATTTGGAAGTTATCCAGTGTCAAAGGGTGTAGTCTCACTTCAAAATGACCGTGGTACAAGCTATCAAGCTTATATCGCCGTACAGAATGAACTAGTCAAGGCTATTAATGAACTTCGTGACGAATTCTCTGTTGGTCATTATGGTAAGAAATATGATAGACTTGAAGAGGAACAACAAGAAATCGTTAGAAAGGCAATACCTCAGAATATTTCAGAGGCAGAACCTAAGGACGTTAGTAAAAAATAAAGGAGGAATGAGATATGAGTATGTTTAGAAAAAAAGAGAAGGCTGAAACGCCTAAGTTATCAAGTGCTTCAACTTCTGATATCGTTTTCATGTTCTTGTTCTTCTTTATGGTAACCACTAGTATGCGTACTACTGAGGACAAAGTTATGGTAAAACTTCCAACAGCTACTGAAATAGCTAAACTTGAAAGGAAAGACCTAGCTCCTACGATTAACATTGGTCCACCAACTAGAAATTTACAAGATCAGTTTGGTACCGATGCACGTATTCAGCTAAATGACTCTTTTAAGACTGTGGAAGAAATTCGTGACTTTGTAGCAGCTGAACGCGATGCTATGAGTGAGGCTGACAGACAGTTTATGACTGTTTCCATTAAGGCAGACGAAAACGTAAGAATGGGTATTATTACAGACGTTAAGCAAGAACTCCGTAGATGTTCAGCGCTTAAGATTATGTATACATCTAGAAGGCCAGAATAATCATTCTTTAAATTTTATATTTAAACGGGATAACTCAAAAGTTATCCCGTTTTTATTTAATATAATCTGGAATATTTTACTTCAAAACGTTATACCACTTCAGTATAACAAGTATGTCAATTTTATTAGTAGTTATACCAATATTTATATTAGAATTTGGTATCTTTGCCAAGATAGTCAATAAACACAGTTACAATGGAAAAATTAACAAGAACCAAGGTAAAAGATCTACTCAAAACACAAAGCGGGAAGGAAGTTTTAGCTAAGGGCTGGGTTAGAACAAAAAGAGGAAATAGGAATGTTGCATTTATTGCACTAAATGATGGTTCTACTATAAATAATATACAGATAGTAGTTGATAAAACTTTAGTTGATGAAGGGTTACTTGCTAAAGTAACTACTGGAGCGTGTATAGGAGTGGTCGGAGAGCTCGTTGATTCAATAGGTAGTGGACAGGCTGTAGAGATTCAGGCAAAATCACTTGAAGTTTATGGCGAATGCGACCCTGTAAGATACCCATTACAGAAGAAAGATACATCATTTGAATTTCTAAGAACAGTAGCACATCTAAGACCTAGAACTAATACTTTTGGAGCAATTTACCGCATAAGACATAATATGGCTTTTGCTATCCACGAATATTTCAACAATAAGGGCTTTGTCTATATGCATACTCCATTAATCACAAGTTCTGATGCAGAAGGTGCTGGACAGATGTTCAGGGTAACAACTCTAGATATGGAGAATGTTCCACGCAACAAGAAAAATGAGGTTGATTACACTAAAGACTTCTTTGGAAAAGAAACTCATCTAACAGTTAGTGGACAATTAGAAGGAGAGCTTGGAGCAATGGCACTAGGGGAGGTTTATACTTTTGGACCAACTTTCCGTGCAGAGAACTCAAACACACCACGTCACCTTGCTGAATTCTGGATGATTGAACCAGAAATGGCATTTTATGATATCAAGGACAATATGGACCTTGCTGAAGATTTTATAAAATATCTTGTTAAGTATGCTCTTACAAATTGTAAAGAAGATCTTCAGTTCCTAAATGACAGATATGATGAAGAACTTATTTCACGCTTAGAAAGTGTTGTTAATACAGAATTTGTACGTCTTACTTACACAGAAGGTGTGAAAATTCTTGAAGAATCGGGAGTGGAGTTTGAATATCCTATTGGTTGGGGTATCGACCTTCAAAGTGAACACGAGAGATATCTTGTAGAAAAGCATTTTAAAAAACCGGTTATCCTTACAGATTATCCTAAGGAAATTAAAGCTTTCTATATGAAGCAAAATGAGGATGGAAAGACAGTACGTGCTATGGATGTTCTTTTCCCTAAAATTGGAGAAATTATTGGTGGCTCCGAAAGAGAGGCTTCACTTGAAAAATTAGAGGGAAGGATTAATGAGGCAGGAATGGATAAAAGAGGTTTGGAATGGTATCTTGATACTAGAAGATTTGGTTCTGCCCCTCATAGTGGTTTTGGACTTGGTTTCGAAAGATTATTACTATTTGTTACAGGAATGAGCAATATTAGAGACGTTATCCCATTCCCTAGAACACCTAAGAACGCTGAATTTTAAAGTATTGATATATGATTATAGGAATAGCAGGAGGATCAGGCTCCGGAAAAACAACTGTTGTAAAAGCTATAACAGATCAACTTAAAGATAAAGTTATCGTTATACCTCAAGACTCATATTACAAAGACTTAAGTCATTTCACAGCCGAACAGAAGAAGGAGCATAATTTTGACCATCCTGATTCAATTGACTTTGATTTACTTAGAACTCAAATAAAAGATCTTAAGGATGGGAAAACAGTTGAACAACCAGTTTATTCCTATATCACCTGTGCTCGTTCACAGACAGAAACCATAACGGTAGAGCCAGCAGATATAATTATAATTGAAGGTATTCTTATTTTTACAGACCCTAAATTACGTAGGTTGATGGATATTAAGATATTTGTTGACGCTGACGATGATGATAGATTGATGCGTGTTATTTGTAGGGATATAGTAGAGAGAGGAAAAACAGTTGATAACGTTATTGAAAGATACACAAAAACTGTTAAGCCTATGTATCTTCAATTTATTGAACCTAGTAAACGATATGCAGATATTATTATTCCTCAAGGGGGACATAATAAGGTAGCTATTGACATTATATCCGCAACTATAGAGAAAGAATTACAGAAAAGATAACTTTGGCAAAATTTAGTAAAGAAAATAGAATAGGTTTGTTAATCACAGTAGTATTTCATTTAATTGTGATTATTATTGCTTTGGTGTATCAAATAGATGCAACACTAAAAAGAGAGGAAATCTTTGTATTGGACTTTACTAAGCAAGAGGAACTAGAAAGAAGAGAGCAATTAGAGAAACTTGAAACCGAAGTTAGTGGAAAAGTTGATGCTCTTATTTCTAGAGCATTAGCCACATCAAATTCAAATATGCGGAATATAGCCGTTAATGCAGGGGATGGACAATTAAAAGATGATAGAGGAACTAATGTTGACGAGCTTTATAAAGAAGCAGCAAAGGTTCAAGAAAGGTTAAAGTCTGAAAAAGGAGTTGTTGCAATAGATGATAGTGGCGATATAGGGAAAGAGAAAGTACAGGTAACTGAGACTAAAAAAGGCCCTGAATATTCGGGCCCCTCTGTTCTTTCATATGACCTAGGTGGTAGAAGAGGAATAGACCTAAAAATACCCGCTTATAAATGCTATGGCGAAGGAAAGGTAAGCGTTGCAATTACTGTAAATCGAGCTGGGCAAGTTATTAATGCCGCTGTAATCGAAGGCGTTTCATCTGATGATCCGTGTCTTAGATCTTTTGCAATCAGAGCTGCTAGGTTATCACTTTTTGAAAGTTCAAATTCTGCACCTAAAAGACATCAGGGAACTATTTTATACGGTTTTATTGCTCAATAAAATTACCTGCAAATAATATTTATTAGCCCTAATTGACTACTGAAGAGTTATTTAGGGCTATATTTATTGCTTCATCTATAGGTAAGTAAAACCTATAAAATGCTTCCTCATTGAGTTTCGAATACCTTCCAACCAATGCCTTTAATTGTGGCATCAAATAAGGTGTTGTCCTCTCCCACTCTCCTTGCCTTGGAACTAATCCATCCACATTTTTAGCATAGGATAGGAATTGTTTATCCAAATTAAGAGAATTTAGATAAGTATCTAATTTATTATAATCATCAATTTCTACTAAGTTTTTTCTATACTTATCAAAAATATGAGAAGAAAACCTAAGTATTGTAGATTTTTTAGAACTTTTCATATAAAAGTCAGACACTTTAGTCGTATCAATAGGCACAAACACATCAGGGATTATACCTCCACCTCCATAAACTCTTCTACCCTTGACTGTATAGTAAACAGAAGAAGTATCCACCTTAATACTATCAGCATCAAACAGTTCTCCTTGGGTATACCTTTCATAAAAATCATAAGCATAGGCGTCTTTGGCATAAGGCTTCTGAATGCAGCGCCCCGAAGGAGTATGAAAGCGTGCCACTGTTAGTCTTACACCTGAACCATCTGTAAAATTAATTGGTTCTTGAACCAATCCTTTTCCAAAAGATCTTCTACCAACTATTACTCCCCTATCATTATCTTGAATTGCTCCAGCAAAAATTTCGCTAGAAGATGCAGAACCTTCATTTATTAAAACAGAAAGTTCAACATCTTGAAGCGTACCCTTACCATCGGCCTTATAATCCTGCTTCTTTCTGTTCCTTCCTTCTATATACACAATCAGACTTCCTTTAGGTAAAAACTCGTTTGACAAATACATCGCCTGATCGAAATATCCTCCAGTATTATCCCTCAAGTCGAAAATAAGTCTTTTCATACCTTTAGGAAGAAGCTTTTCTTTTGCTTCTAAAAACTCTTGATATGTAGTACGAGTAAACTTTGTTAACTTAATATAAGCAGTTGTATCATTGAGCATAAAAGCAGCATCAATACTATGTACGGGTATTTTGTCCCTCTCTATCTCAAAAGGTATAAGGGTATTATTTCTTTGAACTAAAATATTAACTTTAGTTCCTGCTGGACCTTTCATCAATGTAACCATAGAATCCTGATGGGTCTTAGTACCAGCTATTACTTTCTCATCAACCTTTATTATTCTATCTCCCTTATTCAAACCTGCCTTTTCAGAAGGCCCCCCTGGAATAACTGACAACACAATAGCTGTATCATTTGGCACATTAAATTGAATACCTATACCATCAAAATTACCAGCTAATTGGAGATCTGATTCTTTAAGTTCTACAGGAGGGAGATATGTCGAATGTGGGTCTAAAGTAGTTAGAGCAGCCTCTACAGCCGCATCTGTCATAGCTTTTATATCTATTGTATCCACATAATTCTTCTCCACCTCTTGTAAAATGAGATTTAGTTTTCTCCACTTGTCATAATCACCATCAAATTTCTTACGAGGATAAATTATTCCATAATACAACGAAGAAAGAAGCACTCCTATGATTAACGCAAGGAGTGCTATTAATAAAGTTGAATTGAATTTTCTCATTAATCTACCTTTTCTACTTCTATTCCAGCCTTCTTTAATAAGTCGATACCATCGGTCAATCGATATTCATCACGATATACAACCCTTTTTATACCTGACTGAATAATAAGCTTTGAACATTCTAGACAAGGAGAAGCTGTAACATATAAAGTTGAACCTTCGCTACTATTACCCGACTTTGCAACCTTAGTAATTGCATTAGCCTCTGCATGTAGCACATAAGGTTTAGTTGCTCCTGTCTCATCCTCACATATATTTTCAAATCCAGACGGAGTACCATTGTATCCGTCTGAGATTATCATTCTATCCTTAACTATCAAAGCACCCACCTGGCGACGCTTACAATATGAGTTTTTTGCCCATATTTCAGCCATATCTAGATAGCTGCGGTCAAATTTTTTATCTTTTTCTGAGTCCATTCTACCTTTGATATAAATATCTCTTAATACTCTTCTTAGGAGTTCTCTCAAAGTCTT
>CAYFMO010000007.1:0-22150 GCA_964344225.1 uncultured Muribaculaceae bacterium
CCTCCAGAATAGCTTTCTTTTGTTTAAGATCTGGAGCTGGAATAACTGCTGCATCTCCAAAAAATAAAAGCTTATGATAAGAAGGGATTTCTAAGGTCGTACAATGAGTTAATATTCCTTTTGGAGGAAGTAAGCCTGTCTCTTTATTTAAAATGGCTCTGAGAAATTTATCTGTGGAGCATAGCCCTTTCATAAGAAAATCTCCCTTTCCTTCACGAACAAATTGTACTGCCTGCGCAACTGCCGATAATTCATCTGCATTATGCACAATAGTGAATTTAGAGAGTTGGATTTTTTCTTCATTACAAACCCCCGCTATTAACTTTTCATCACCCACAAGAATTACGTCAACTAAGCCTAGGTCAACAGCCTTAGAAGTAGCAACTATTGTATGGTTATCAACACCCCAAGCGGCAACCATTTTCTTACGTGAAGTGCCAGAGCGGAGATGGTTATATATTTCTGAGAAAGATTTTGACATTACTCTTCTTCATTAAGAACAATATTCATAGTATCACGCGCAATCATCAACTCTTCATTTGTTGTTATAAGAGCAACCTTTACCGTAGATTCTGGCAAAGAAATTATAGTGTCTACTCCCCTAACAATATTTGCTTCATAATCAAACTTAAGCCCCAAGAATGTGAAATTTTCACAAACTCTACGACGAAGACGAGGATTATTTTCTCCAATACCACCAGTAAAAACAATCAAATCAACACCATTCATAGCAGCCACATAAGCTCCGATTTGCTTGGTAAGATCATAAGTAAATTTCTTAAGTGCAAGCTTAGCTCCTGGGTCACCTGCATTAGCAGCTGCATCAAGGTCTCTAACATCAGAAGAAATACCCGACAAGCCTAAAAGACCAGACTTCTTATTAAGAACTTTTGAGATTTCCTCTGGACTTAAGTTTTCTTTTTCCTGTAGGAAAGTAACTACATCTGGATCTAGATTGCCACAACGTGTTCCCATCATAAGTCCTTCAAGAGGCGTGAAACCCATTGTTGTATCTACAGATTTGCCGTTTACTACGGCTGCAACTGAGCTACCATTACCTAGATGGCAAGTAATAATTTTTGAATATTCTATATCAAGTCCAGCAAATTTAGCTCCTTTGTTAGCTACATATTGGTGGCTAGTTCCGTGGAATCCATATCTACGAATACGATATTTCTCATAGTACTCTTTAGGTAGAGCATACATATATGCATATGGAGGCATAGTTTGATGGAAAGCTGTATCAAAAACACCTACCTGCGGGACATCTGATAAAACTGATGTTACCGCCTTTATTCCCAATAAATTTGCAGGGTTATGAAGAGGTGCAATTTCAGAACATTTTTCCAGTTGAGCAATAACCTTATCGTCAATAAGAACACTACTAACAAACTCCTCAGCTCCGTGAACAACACGATGTCCCACCGCCTCTATATCCTCTAGCGTAGAAAGCACTCCATATTCTTTATCTACTAGGGCATTAAGGACTGCTTTAATACCAACTGTATGATCTTTTATAGGCATTTCCTTAACTAGTTTATCCTTACCAGTAGGCGTATGGGTAAGTCCACCCATCTCTAAACCAATTCTTTCAACAAGACCTTTTGCTAGAAGATTATGCTCTTCACCATTTTTCATATCTAGTAGTTGATATTTCAGAGATGAACTACCAGAATTAAGTACTAAAATAATCATTTCTATGTAATTTTATTATTATGCGTAATTATGACCCAGAATTACACAAAGTTACGAAATATAATTAGTACTTTTACAAAAAATAAGAGTCTGTTTCGATTTTTGTTATTTTGAGTGCTATGGGAGGTTTTGAGGAGAGAGGAATGGTGATTTTTAGCCTATCTTTTACTGCTGGAATTACGGCAGTTTTTCTTTTTCAAGGGATTTTTTATAATCCACTAATCGCAAGTATATTTTTTTCTATCACTTGTATATTATCTGCTTTTTCTTTTAGGAAGGATGCTTATAATAAGATAGGGAAACTGCTTGTATTTATATTGCCCCTTTTATGCGGTTTAGTCTGTGGTTTAAGCGTTATTAACATCCCATATGAAAATTCCAATATATTAATAGACCTCACTGCTCCTCTAAGTGAGTTGGTTAAAAGCGCCATAAACGACATACCATTTGTTAATAAAGAAAATAACGAGCTTATAATGGCTCTTATTACAGGTGATAGAAGTAATCTAAGTCCACAAGTATATGCATCCTTTAGAGATAGCGGGGCAGCTCATATTCTAGCTCTATCTGGCTTTCATTTAGGTATTATATATTTAATACTGGAGAAAATGTTGTGGCCACTAGGGAATAGCCCTAAAGCGAAAAAAAACAAATCTATTTTATTAATACTCTTAACTGGGATATACTCATTCTCAACGGGAGCAGCACCCTCTATAATAAGAGCTTTTATTTTCATATTCATAAGAGAAATTGCAAGATTATTAGAAAGAGAAATCAGCTTAAAGCAAATATTCTATGCAGCCTTGACAATTCAACTTATATTTTCTCCTTCTTCAATAAAATCATTAGGATTCCAACTCTCCTATTTGGCTGTAGCTGGAATTGTATATATTTATCCATATTTACGAAACTGCTATCCTGATGAATTAGAGGATAAAAGCTGGATGAAGTCTGTTTGGAATACCGCTGCTATGTCTATCGCATGTCAAATAGCGACTACTCCATTAATCTGGATAGTTTTTAAAACATTTCCTAAGTATTTCCTCTTGACGAATAATATTGCTATCCCTCTTACTAGCCTAATTATGCCCTATTCAATCATAGTTATACTATTGAATTGGTTAGGTCTTTGCCCAGAAATAGCGCTCAAAGGGCTAGAGTTTTTATTGAATACATTGGTTTTTAGTCTAGAAACTATCTCTACCATGTAAATTAGAGCCCCTCTAAAACAAAATTCTCAGATGTCCATACTACCATCTCTCCATTGTTATCATAAATCAAACAAGCCTCTAAATCCGCTCTAGAACTAATGAAAGCCTGTGCCTCCTCTAGACCTATAACCATACAATAAGTTGAAAGTGCATCTGCCTCTGTTGCTGTTGATGCTAAAATTGTAACACTCAAAAGATTGTGGCTAACTGGATATCCTGTTCTAGGATCAACTATATGAGCATACTTTTTACCATCTTTTATATAAAATTTCCGATAATTTCCACTCGTAACAAGGCCTGATTTTTCAGATGGAAGGCTGAAAACACCCTGAAGATTTTCTCCTGGGGTATCATTACCATCAATAGGCGCATCTAAGCCTATGGTCCACTGCTCTCTTCTAGAATTTAGACCTCTTGAAGTTATTTCTCCTATATTAACTAAATAGTCCTGCACCCCAACCTCATCCAAATATTTTGCAACCAGGTCAGTGCTATAACCTTGAGCTATAGCATTAAAATTTAATAATGGATAAATATTTTCTTGAGATTCTTTTAACAAAGCTTGCGGTTCTAAACATCCTAAACTATCTCTTAACTCATCTATATTAGGTCTTAATAGGTCCATTCCCGAAGTCAATAAAAGGCCATCAACTTCTTCTTTTGTTAAGAGAACATTTGATTTAAAGCCAAAACCCCAAGCATCAAACAAAGCTCCTGCAGCAATATCTAATGCTCCTCCTGTTTCCTCATAGTAAGAATAGGATTTCTTGTATAAATCTAAAAATATTTCATCAGGAACTACTTTCTCTCCATTATTGAATTTGGATAAAATTGAACCCTTATTATAGCCTGAAACAGAATTGTCTAAAACAAGAAGTATCGAATCTATATCTTGCTTTAATTCATCAACTGTCTTTTCTATATATCCTTCGTTACCTACTAGATTAAGGGTTACTGAGTAAGTTCCACCTTGGGCATAACCATAAATTGTAACATATTTACTCTCTGGTGTACACGAACATATAGATAAATAAAAACCTAAAATAGTAATGAGGTGCGAAATTTGCTTCATAGCGATTTTGTAAAAATTTATACAAATTTACTAATCTGTTTTAGATTGTAATGGATTTTCAAATTAAAATGTGCATATTTGTAGCTTGTATGCAGGATACTTATGCTTTAAGTAAGTAAATAAATAGAAGAAAAACAAAGATAAGATGAAATTAAGATATTTTTTAAGAATAATAGTTGTATTGGGGCTTGCAATAGCTAGCCTTTCTTGTAAAAAAGATAAGAAGGAGAAGCCTTTACCTGCTCTTAATGGAAAAGTTGCATTTGATTTCCCTGAATTCGTAGAGCCAGGACAAATGGTCCAGTCAAAAATTTCTGGAGTTACCCATCCTAAGAATGAAGCTATTGGCTACTATTTTTATATTCCACAATTGCCAAAAGAAATACAAAGAGACACAGTTAAAGCACTTGACAGTGATCTTAATAGAGTTTTCAAAATGACTTTCCCAACTGATACAGTAGGTACATATACTATAAATGGTTATGCTTTTGCTACAGGTTATCAAAGTACTTCTACCACGAGATATTGTACACTAGTAAACTCTGATTTGAAGTCTGAGTATTCGTCAATCAAATATCCAGGTAGTGGAAGTGGTACTACCGAAAGGCTAACAACAGAGCTTAATATTGACGGTGTTACACATACATATAGCGCGGATTATTTTATTACTGATATTAATGGCGCTCAATGGCTAGCTAATAATGTTCACAACCCTCATCTTGGAAAACCATTTGCAAAAGCTGGCCCAATGTCCAAAATATTTGGCAACTATTATAATTACGAAGAAGCAACAAAGGTTTGTCCTGTAGGATGGAAGCTTCCTACTGAAGAAGATTTTAATAACCTTACATCTTATGTTCAATCTCAAATAGACGGAAAAGCATATAAGGCACAAACTGTTATTGGAGCCTTAGTGGCAGATGCCACTTTCAACTCACACACAATGTGGGAATACTGGTCAATAGCTCAAGGTGGCTTTGGAAAGATAACTAATGAGACTGGACTAAGTATACTATCTACAGGCTATTGCAACCTTGTAGAGGAGAAATGGGAAGGAGCATATCAATATGCAGCATTTTGGATAGAGTCTTCTGATGAGAGTGCAAAAACAGCGAATGTGTTCTACATTGAAAGTAAAACTAAAGACATATTATTTACCCCAATGGATAAACAATCCTTTGGGGCGAATGTAAGATGTATTAGAAAATAATTTAAAGTTCTGTGATTATATAAGAAGAATCTAAATCTCCAGGTTGGAATTCATCAATAGATCTTAATGGTAAATATAGTATAGACGGGATTGTAAATGTTGTTACAGTTCCGTCTTTTAGTTTTACACCTAAACCTATCAGCTTCGTACTAGAAGGTACAAAATAAAGATTTAGATCAACTATGCCAGACTCTACTTTTGGAGACATTAGAACTTTTACTGCTGACATATCCGCAAATTTTACGTTAGTTTTCTGCTCTTTAAAATTAAATCTCTGCTCTAAATCTGATAGTATAAGAACTGGATTTATAGAAGATAAAGAATTATCATACTCACTTACAATAACTTCTTTTGCATCTCTATCTACGGAATATACTTTCTTTCCATTGCCATATATTTGAAGGCCGTTGACATTAATTAAGAATAGGGATGATTGGATAAAAGCATCTCCATCACCCACTACTTTAGTTCCACGAACACTAGACTCATAAGAAAATGGGAAAAACGCACAAGATTGATTCATTTTCTTAAGAAAATCATCCACATAAGACTGCGCACTAACTTGCAAGCTAAGCACAGACAAAAAGAAAAAACTCAATAAAATACGTCTCATAATTATCTGTTTTCTAAATATTTAGTTAAAACCTCTTCTAGCTCATCAAAATCTGCAACCAAAACTTGGCGTGGCTTAGATCCTTCTGGTGGGGATGCAATGCCAGCAGCAGTAAGTTGATCCATTATCTTACCTGCTCTTGCAAATCCCACGCCTAACCTTCTTTGAAGATCAGAAACTGAACCTTTTTGATTTTGAACTAGCAGTCTTGCTGCGTCTTCGAATAATTCATCGAGATTGTACATATCAACCATGCCCACTCCTGGGACCTCCGTATCAGTAGTTTGAGGCATTGGTAGATAATATGGAGTTGAATAGGCTTGACCAAACTTTGTCTGATCTCCGATAAACTTAGTTATCCTTTTTATCTCATCCATACTTACCATTGCACACTGTACCCTTTCCATCTCAACACCAGCATAGTAAATCATATCTCCCCTACCTATTAAATTCTCTGCACCAGGAGAGTCTAAAATTGTTGAAGAGTCAACGCGTGATACAACTCTATATGCAATTCTGGTTGGGAAGTTGGTCTTTATCTGACCTGTTACCACATTTACAGTTGGTCTTTGAGTAGCAATGATTACATGAAGACCTGCAGCTCTACCCTTTTGAGCTAAACGTATAATTGAGTTTGTAATATTTCTAGCAATTGCTTTTGCTTCACCACCTGGTCCACCCGACATAGTTAGGTCAGCATACTCATCAATGACCACAACTATATAAGGCAAATATTTATGACCATCTTGTGGATTCAAGCGCCTCATTTCAAATTTATCATTATAAGCCTTTATATTATTTACCCCAGCCGCACTTAGAAGTTTATACCGCTCATCCATCTCAACACAAAGAGAGTTCAGCACAAGATCTGCATCTTTAGGTTGTTTTACAATTGCACTTTCTGCCTCATCTTCCTCATTTGCTGCTGTAGGAAGAACTGCTAAATAGTGTTTTAAAAGTGATTTATAAGCAGTAAATTCTACCATTTTAGGGTCAATAAAAACAAGTTTCAATTCAGAAGGATGTTTTGCATATAAAAGTGATGAAATAATCACGTTCAACCCCACTGATTTTCCTTGTTTAGTAGCTCCTGCCATTAGAATGTGTGGAGAGTCAGCCAAATCAAAAGTTTTTACCTTTTGAGTAATAGTATATCCAATAGCAATTGGCAATTCCGCTTCACTTTCACGATAGCTTTTATCATTCAGCATAGACTTAAGTGGCACAATTGAAGGATTATTATTTGCCACCTCTATTCCCACTGCATCTGCCAGCTTAACAACACGTACACCTCTAGCCTTCAGCGAAATAGCTATATCTTCTTCAACATTTCTTATCGAAGATATTTTCACTCCTGGAGCTGGTGTAATTTTATATAAAGTAACTGTAGGGCCAGGAACTGCAACTACCTTATCGACTTTAATTTTATAATTAAATAAAGTAGTTCTAATCTTATTGTTATTACATTCAAGTTCTTCCTTACTTACTTCATGATAACCATCTGCATAATCATCTAATAAATCTAAAGAAGGAAAAGTATAATTAGGTAACTCATCTCTAGTATTAATTCTAGGAAGATCTTCTGTTACATTTGTTGAATAACCCTCACCTGTTATTACTTCTATACCTTCATCTGCACTCAATTCAGCTGTACCAAGCTTATCTTTAAGCTCCTCTTTGAGTTCTTCTTTTAACTCTTCTTTAAGTTCTCCCTTTAATTCCTCCTTAAAATTATCAACTGAATTCTCTTCTGCATCTTCTTCTAGAACTTCTTGTATTTCTTCAAAATCGTCATCTTGCTCAAATGCTTGCTCCTTCAAATCCTCTTTTTCCTTCTTTTGTCCCACAGCAACTAACCACTCAGAAAATGTCTTACTAACAAAAACTAACCAAATAATTGTAAAAAGTGCTAATACAAGAGCTACTGCAATTGAGCCTATTAAATTTGTCATCCACTTAATTACTGCAGCTCCCGCAAATCCACCTAAACCACCTCCGAAAAAAACATCATCTGTAAAAATACCAGATATATAAGACAATAATAAAGAGAAAAGAATAGCAGCTGATGCCGCCAAAATACTTGTTTTAAAGAGTTTTATTGACTTCTTTGGCGATAATAGTTTATAGGCAACAGCCGCTAATAATACTATAAAAGCGAAACTACCTAGACCAAAACATGTTGTAATAAGGAATCTACCCCACAAATACCCCAGCTTGCCACCAATATTATTAACTTCTACGTCCTTACTAAGCATTTCCGTTTCATGTAGAAGACTTTGATCACTTTGCCAAGTAAAAAAATAGGAAACAGATGAAAGTAGAGTATATAGGGTAAAGAAGAGAACTATTAGCCCTAATATTTTTGAGAGCACATTTCTCTTCTCAGGATCCATATTAGATATAAACTTTAGTCGCGCCATTTGTATTACTTACGTTGTTTTTTGTTACCGTTGTTTCTGCCCCTGTTATTCTTTGTCCTATGGTTTCTACCATTTCTATTAGATGTTGAACTAGGCCTTGAGAAATTCGAATCTCCCGATAGTTTTATCTGCTCAAGTTCAGCAGGAACCTTTATTCTATAATCAGATAAGCGCTCAATATCTTTATATATAGTAGAGTCTGCTACAGTATCTTTATTCCATATTAAATATTGTTGTCTCATATATACTGCAAGAGAGCGTATCATTTCTGTTTTTACCTCTCCATCTTCCTTTTCAGCGATTAAGTCAATTATGCTCTCTATATTCCTGCCATAGTGATTTGCTTTAATTGGCTTTTTCTTAATTGGAATTTTAACAGGTGGCTCCATTAGCTCCTCAACTGTTGGCTTTGGATAAGGAGAGTTAACATCTAAATCAAAGCCAGAGATTATATGCATATGATCCCACAATGTTTGCTCATAATTTTCTTGATTATTAGCCTTAGGATTTAATATTTCCATTACCTCTACTACTGCTCTTGCCTGCTCTTCTCTCTTTACTGGGTCCTCTATTGACTTAACATAGTTGACCATTTTCTGCACATTTCTGCCATATTCTGGCATATACAATATTTCCCTTGCTGTATTATATAACAACTTATAAGTATCATTAATATCGTCCATATTTTTAATTTATTTCTCTAACCCACAAATATAACATTTTCTAGAAAACTTCTTGTAATTTTCCTGTTTGAATATACCAAAGATATTTACGCACATTTTTATATCCCATATCTTCATATAATTTTGCATACTTTTGTACTTGTCGCTCATACTCTTTTGAATGAGCGCCAGTCTTATAATCAATTATAACAACTTCATCTCCTTTTATTACTACCCTATCAGGTCGTGCTATTTCTCCATTAAGCCCTATTATTGTAGCTTCATTATAACTATCTTTAACAACATCTCCAAACCAAGATGCTTGAGAGTCAATTAAGGCAGACAGATGTTCTTTAACATATTCTGCCTTATCTTCCTCTAACGAACCCGACATTACTGCTCCTTCTACTGCGTAGTTGAGATCATCTCTAGAATTGACTTTTGCCAATATATCATGGAGTAAAATTCCCTTGACAAGTGAAGATTGTGAGCTATCTTCAATATCTTCTTGGCTAGTAAAGAAGTCTACAGACTCTGGTTTAGTTCTCAAACGCTTGTCAAGTTTCCACGAACAAAATTCAGCGGGATAGGGTTCTGGTGCATTATTATCCACAGTGTCGGTATTTACTTTATGCTCAAAACTATCTCCTAAAACATATTCTTCAAATTCTAATAGTTCTTCTCCATCACCTTTTTTATCACTTATTACTTCTGACTCAAAAACAGATTTGACATAATCATAAAGCAATTGAGCAAAATTAGAAATCTTGCCACTTTTTGACTTAGGTAATTCTGCTATTACATGGACAACCTCCTCAGCGCGCGTAAATGCAACATACACAATATTAAGATTATCAACAAATTGCATCAAGGTTTCTTTCTTATAATTATCTGCAAACAGCGTCTCCTCACTTTTCTTGGAAAGAAGCACATCATAGATACCATTGGCAGAATTTTCTAGAGGAGTATTTTCAACACTAGGTTTTGACCATTTTTGACTAGGACGTTGAAATTCCACTTTTTCAAGAAATGGAATAATAACATATGGGAAATCAAGGCCTTTTGCTTTATGAATAGTCATAATAGTAACAGCATCACCAGCGGAAGGAGAGGCTATTTTATCTTCATTCGTTTCCCAGTACTTTAGGAAACCATGTAAGTCATTACCACTTTTGGTAACAAATTCACGTAACTTGTCCATAAAAGACTGAATATAAAGCACTTCCGACTCAAAAACCTCTTTTGAACTATCTTTCAAACTTCTTAATAACTCTTCGCATAAATCTACTAATGAATGATAGCTTTCAGGTAACTCAACTAATAATTCCTCTGCCAAATATTGGGTTAACTTATCATCTGCATTATCCTTTCGCGAAAGTAATGCTACCAATCGCCTAACAACTAAAGAAGACGATATTAAGAGGGAGTCATCAGTAACTACCTTAATCCCTTTACTCATAAGATATGCAGCAATTGCCTCACCCTCTTGTCTTGCTCGCACTAAAATAGCTATATCTCCAAAATCATACTTACGATTTTTAGCCTCTATTATTGCCTTAAGCACGGCTTGAACCTCAGCTTCTTTATTATAAAAAGAACAAATAACCTGTCCTTTACTATCTTGGGTTTTACCTACTTTTTGACGTACGTCACTATAAATATCTTGAATTTCTGTACTATTTAATTGATATAGGTCATCTAAATACTTTGCTGCCAAAGAGAAGAAATCATTATTAAACTTAATGATATTTTCCATACTCCTCCAGTTCTTATCCAAAGTATGAGTTTTAACTTGGCCTGGATTGAAAGAGTTTGTAACCTCATCTCTCAGAAGCTTCCAGTCTGAGTTTCTCCAGCGATATATACTTTGTTTTACATCTCCTACTATGAGATTATAGTTATTCTCTGAAACACTATTATGTAACAAAGGGTAGAAGTTATCCCATTGAACTCTTGAAGTATCTTGGAACTCATCTAATAAGAAATGGTCATATCTAATTCCTGTTTTTTCATAAATAAAAGGAGTTTCTGTACCATCGATAATATTTTTAAGAATTGTGTTTGAATCATCTAGACTCAAAACATTCTTTTCTTTTAATAAATTATTGAATTCTTCGTGGAGATTATTGATTATTCCAAAACCATAAATCTGTGATTCTAACAAATTTGCTGTGTTATAAATCCTTAACCTCTCCCCGAACAATACATAATAATCCCTTATCGCCTTTTCTTGAACAGGCCCTATTAATACTGCCTTATCTGCATCTGCTTTCTTAAACCACGTAGTAAAATCATTAGTAGTAAAATAGTCTCTTACTGTATCTGATAGATTTTCAATATAATCCCCTAAGTCACTATACTTCTTTATATTCTTTTCTAAAAAACTAGTTTTTGTTTCACTTGGATATATTCCTACGTTTTCCAAAGCATTAACCATAGCAAGCTTCGCTTTTTTAAAGTCAGATATATAGTCATCTTTGATTTTTTTGCAATCATCAGCTAGAGATTGCAATGCTTTTGGAGTATAGATTTCATCCCACACTAACTGCTTTTCTTCAAATAAAACTCTATGCTCTTCGCTTTTTAAACGCTTTGCAACATTTTTTAATGTATAATCAAGTTTATAGCCTCCTCCTTCTTCAATTTGAGCCAAAGTATTATCAGTAAGCCAATTGAGTTTATTATCATCATTACTAGTTAAGTTATCAAGTACCCTATCAACAGTTTCCTCAATCAGCCCATCCTTATTGAGTTCTATTTGATAAGAAGCAAATTGCCCTATCTCACGAGTAAATGCTTTAAGAGTTTGCTGAAAAAATCTATCAATAGTACTAATTGAAAATACTGAATAGTCGTGAAGAATATTACTAAGGATTGCACTAGCCTTCTTTTGCAAACTTTGTTCGTCAAGGGAAGTATCAGAAATAAGATCAGCCAAATAAGGTGATTTTTTAGGATTTGTGGCAAGAATATGAAGCTCCAAAAGAATACGACTTTTCATCTCATCTGTAGCTTTATTGGTAAAAGTCACAGCTAGAATATGCCTAAAAGCTTGGTTATTATCAGCTTTCAAGAGTAAAGTAATATATTGTTTTGCTAGGGTAAAGGTCTTTCCTGAACCTGCAGATGCTTTATATATATTAATCATCGTCCACAAATCATTTTAAAATCACACCATTTACAATTTTCAATATCCTCTGTACGCCTAAAAGGTATTTCAGGGTTTTGAAGATCATTCAAACATAAACCTAATTTTTCATCTATCAAGTCCGTAAATACTTGATTAACAGGGCATATTATAAGGTCCTCTTTAAATAAGGCTGAAGCTGAATACATAGAGTTTACAAGACTAGTAACTTTTATATTATATTTTTTAGCAATCATTTTATTATATATAAAGAATTGTAAGCCCGCTTTTTTCTCTCTTCTAACTTTTGACTTATTGCTAAAAATTTCCTCAACAACTTTCTTTACATCATCTTCACCACTGCCCACATTTAACACTTCGGGATTATCCTTACCACTCTTATAATCACTCAGCCTTAGATTACCATTTTTACCTACAACATCGATTCTATCGATAATACCAAAAAAATTGAGACCATATAGCTCCACATTAACCTTTTCTTCTAGACCTTTTATTGTAAAATGATCTTCTTTTAAGTCCTCTAGCAATTTAATATCTGCCCCTATAGTTCTTTCAACATATTTTACTATAACATTTTGTACAATAAGATTTCTACCAATAATTTCATCAGTTTTCAACTCTTTTGTTATAAAAGAACCTACCCTTTGTTTTATTGCTTTAGTTTGTTTACGCCACTTCTTTAGATATTCTAATGAAACAACTGACATCCCCTTATTAACTTTTATATATTCGTCCAAATCAACATCTGGGTCCATTGCTTCATCAGAGAAATATAGGGCTTGCATAGTACTGTGATAAACATTACCTATCATCGATGCGTCCATAGACTCTACAACTTCGTCTTCCTTTCTTAACTTTTCAATAGAGGAATAGTAGAAACTCATTGGGCAGTTGATATAGTTTTGAATTGCAGATGCTGAATATGTTAACTCTTTAATCTTTTTTAATATTTCTGGCGTCTTAACAACAACTTCATCCTTAAATTCTAATACTTGAGTTCTTGTATCGGACACATAAGAATTAATTTTTACCCCAAAATGGTATCTCAGTTGCTTAATATATCTACTTTCTTCACCACTCTGCAAGCCTTCTGTTCTTGAATCATAAATCATCCAAACATTCTCTGCCCTAGAAATTAGTCTATAGAAATAATAGGCCCAAACAGCATCTTGGAACTCATAGGTAGGTAAAGAAAAACCTCTTCTCAGTTCTGGAGGTATAAAAGATGAGCTCACATTTCTTTTAGGGAATACCCCTTCATTCATTGAGAGAATAATTACATTTTTGAAGTCTAAGGCCCTTGTCTCAAGCGGTCCCATAACTTGCAATCCATTCAATGGTTCTCCGTTAAAAGGTACTGAAATCGTAGATAAAATAGAAGATAAAAGTTTAAAATAAGTCGAAGGTAGAATTTCTAAATCCATTGCTTTCAACCTATTAATACTACTATAGTACTCTTTTGCAAAATCTATTTCATGAAGCATTGCAACATTATCTACTATTTTTGATGCCACATATGATAAAATAGCTTGCTGATATTTCGCTAGTTTTAAAATTTGGTCTTTATTAACAAGACTCATATCTTCTATAACTGGAGTAAAGATGAGTTCGAAAAGTGTCTCAGTTTCAAGCCTTAACTCATCCTTATCAACATAGTGTTTAGCACTTTTCTTTATAGTGTTTATAAGTTCCTTAGCTTTATCATTGCCTTCCAATAGCCTATTAAATAAACCATTAGAAAAAAGATTCCAGACTTGCTTGTGATAGAAATATGTCTTCCCTTCCTTTCTCCTAATATGTAACTGCAGGTCATTTATTTGAGTCATAAAGACATATATTTCACTTTCGGGCATTGGATAACCCATTGTCACGTTAATGCTTTCAATTGAAGGATGGATAGAGTTTAGTAAAGGGATAAGCAAAACTTCATCTGGAAGTACAACAGCTGTAGATAGCCCCAACTCTTCCCCGCTCTTAGTAAGACTTTGTATAATTTGATTTACGTGTTTTGTTTGTCCATAAGAAGAAGGCACACTAAGAACGTTGAAAGTTGTCTCTGGCAGACCATCTACATCGAAATCAATTGACTGCGGAAAATCAATAACATTTTGCGACATAAAGAAAGATGATTTGTTATGTTCATCTTTAATCATATCTGAAGTATAATCCCAACAGAACTCAGCCAGTCCAGCTTGTTGCATACTTTTAAGAACATATTTTTCACATTCATTAAGAGCATTTAAACCAACAAAACAAAAAGACTCAACATTAGGATATCTTGAATTAAGTATGTCAACTACCGAGTGCTCTTTTATTCGTTCTACAAATTCACTATAAACCTTTCCTTCATATGCAAGGCTTTTTCTTTCTAATACCTCATTAAAGTCCACATATAATTTGTACATAATATTCCAAATTTGTACAAACTCCTCTTTTACATTGATACCTTTTGAATCTAATGAAGTATGCTTAGCTGTACCTTCTTTGAAATGTTTTATGAATGATTCAATTGCTTTTCGTTGATTAGGAGTAAGATAAGAGAAATCATCCTCTATTTTTTTGAGATCAGATATGTTTTGAAATAGTTGTTCAGGGTCAACCAAATATTTATCCACATCATTAAAATCCCCTAAAAGTATATCACCCCAAAAAACAAATTCATCTAGACTTTCTGCCTTCTTATTTAGTTTTTTATAACATCCATACAATAGAACCAACTGAGTTATCTTATCAGCAACATTCGCCTGAATAGTGTTAATGAAAAAATCATTAATTGTATACATCTGCGGTAGTAATATAGGTTTAGCTTCCCCGATACCACCACAAGGACGCATAGAGATTACCGCATCCATAATATATTTCCTAAAAAAGACAATGGACCTTCTATTGGGAAATATAAAACATATTTTAGAAAAGGACGCTGAAGTATTATAATAATGATCGGCTACTTGTTTTAAAAAAGGTACCATATTTTGTTTTTCTTAACTGTACACAAAGTTAACAATCTAAATTGCCAAACTACAGCACAAGTGTCATTTTTTTAAATAAGCTTTTGATTTTTTAATAAAAATCTTTGTAAATCTAAAATTTTCTATATATTTGCATCATAATTTAGAATTATTCAAATTTACAAATAACAAAATATTAAAATTATGGCTAAAAAATTTAGATGTAATGTATGTGGTTATATCCACGAAGGTGATGCAGCTCCAGCAGAGTGTCCAGTGTGTCACGTAGGACCTGAAAAATTCACTGAACTTGTTGAAACAGAAGGAAATTAACTTGGGCAGATGAGCATAGACTAGGTGTAGCTCAAGGTATAGATATTTCAAAAAATAATCTAAGTCAAAGTTATTAGCAGTAAGTACAAGCTACAAATAGTAAATTGAGAGGCCGACTAAAAAAAGTAATAGTCGACCTCTTTTTATTAGTAATTAGACTTAATTGGTTGAATTAATTCTTTAGCTTTTTCTAGGGCTGGGATAATATGAGGATGTATGAACTCTCTTCCTATCTCCTCATCAAGTCCAAATCTAGTAAGAGTAGCTAGAACTCTATCATTGACACCTGAAAGAACAATTTGCACACCCCTCTTTGATGCTTTTCTATAAAGACTTCTAAGGTTATGTACACCTGTAGAATCAATAAATGGTACTTTACGCATTCTTATAATACGAGCTTTGATTTTTCTGTTAGGGGCATCAAAATCATCAAATCTATTTGCAATTCCAAAAAAGAATGGCCCGTTAATTTCATAAACTTCAATCTCCTCTGGGATGTCAAATTTATCTGTATCATCTGGTGATTCTGCCTCTTCATCCTCAGTTCCAAAAATCGAATGTTCATCCACTACAGTAATGGTAGATGTCTCTATTACTCTTCTTAAGAATAGAATAATTGCCAAAATAACTCCAAATTGAATTGCAACAGTAAGATCAATAAATACAGTCAATAAGAAAGTAATAAGCAGTACTGCAACATCAGACCTCTCCCCTTGCAATAAAAACTTAAATGAACGCCATTCGCTCATATTATACGCAACCATTACAAGAATTGCAGCTAAACAACCTAGTGGAATATGCACTACATAAGGCATTAAAAAGAAGAAAATCAACAGTAAAACTACTGAATGAATTATACCAGTCATTGGTGTTTTTCCACCATTATTAACACTTGCCATTGTCCTTGCTAGAGCTCCAGTAGCTGGTATACCACCAAAAAGTGGAGTTACAATATTAGCAATACCTTGCCCGATAAGCTCAGTATTTGAATTATGTTTCTTACCTGTAGCACCATCAGCAACCATCGCTGCCATTAATGACTCAATCGCACATAAAAGAGCGATAGTAAAGGCAGGCGAAATTAAACCCTTCATTGTATCAAAAATTCCAACTTCTGGGTTTATTTCAGGAAGAGTCATTTCAGGAAAAGCTAGACCTTTTGATAACTCTGGGAATTTACTTCCAATAGTAGAAAATTCATAGATACCTAATTTAGATAGTAGTAAAGATATTCCTGTACCAATAAAGATTGCTATTAGTGAGCCAGGAATCTTCTTACTAAATTTCCCCGAAGATATAATAACTAATAAGCAAATTATACTAAGAGCTGCCTCTGGCCAATTTGCTATAACATCTTGGAAATTTTGTATATAGTATCTCCATTGTGCTACGAATCCAGATGGTAAAGTACCTGTGTAGCCCAAGAAGTCTTTTATCTGACCAGAAAAAATAGTTAATGCAATACCACTAGTAAAACCAATAACTATCGGAAATGGTATAAATTTAAATATATTGCCCATTCTAGTCAAACCCATTACAACTAGGAAGATACCTGCCATAATAGTGGCAATCATCAAACCGACAGTACCGTATTGCGAAATTATACCAACTATAATTACAATAAAGGCACCTGTAGGTCCACCTATTAAATAATTTGAGCCACCAAAAAAAGAAATCAGAAAACCAGCTACTATTGCGGTAATAAGTCCTTGTTGTGGAGTTACACCACTAGCAATACCAAAAGCAATTGCTAGAGGAAGAGCAATAATTGCTACAATTATACCAGCGACAAGATCTGACATAAAGGTCTTTTTATCATACTTGCCGCTAGTTAATACTTCAAATAACTTTGATCTAAAAACGTCTCTAAGCCTAAAATCAAATTTAAATTTATTTTCCATTAAATTTTAAACAATTATAAATAAACAACTAACCACTATTAACTTAAAGAAAATAGTTCAAATTTTTATAAACTTAAAGTTTATGTTCTAATAATAAAAAAGGAAAAATGAACATTGCCATATTTCTTCTCTTTAACAAATGCAGAGTGCTCTGTAAAGGAATATCCGGCTGGATGTTCTAAGATAAAGTAACCGTCTTTATTTAAGATGCCTTTTGATAATACTTTATCTGGGATTGTTGCTAAATCCACTAAATCGTAAGGTGGATCAGCAAATATAATATCAAAACTTTCTCTACATATATCAAGAAAGTCAAAAACATTATGTCTTACAACTGTAAGATTTGATAGCGATAATTTTGCTACTTGCGATTTGATAAAATTTGCATGAAGAGGGAGCATTTCTACACAATAAACCCTAGAAGCTCCTCTTGAAGCAAACTCAAATGAGATGGACCCCGTTCCACCAAACAAGTCAAGAACTTGCAAGCCTTCAAATTCATATTCATTATTAAGAACATTAAAAAGGCCTTCTTTTGCAAAATCTGTTGTTGGCCTAGCTTTAAAACCAATAGGAGGAAGAATTGTTTTCCCTTTTAATCGTCCACCTATAATTCTCATAACTGCTCTACCGCTTTAAAATAACGATATAATGACATCAATTCTGATTCATCAAGAGGCGTGCGAAAATAAATAGTTGAAATCTCTGGATTAAGTTGCAGTCTCTTTAGTGCCCTGAATATAAAATACTGTGCTGTTGTAAAGTCTTGAGCCTCAAAGCTATTACACAACAACAAAGTTTTACCTTGAGCAATTACTATGTAAACAAAACCGTCCAAATAAGATACTATTATTTTATTATAGTCAGCGATATTGCTCAAACTTTCCAACATCCAATAAATCTCGGGATAGATTTCAACCTTATTCGTAGTTGGTGACACTAAAGTATGGGAAATAACTTTAGATAAACTCTCACCTATTTCTGTTGAATAAATTAGCACTGAACCTAAAGATACTATTTCAGTGTAATTCACTGGGTCAGCATCGTTTAAATTTACAAGACTGCTTAAAGTTTCCTTAAGACTTTCTTTACTAAAGAAACTTATAGGAACTAAAGTAAACTTTGGAGAAAAAATTGAAATTGCAACTTCATCATAGGTTTTCTGAAGTTCAGGCGTAGTAAATATACGATCAGCGCTCATCCACTCACTAGAGTAAACGAGCGTTGATGTATAAGTTTTAAAAGAATATCCACTTAGCCCAAGCTGAACAAATATTCTATTAATTTTATTATTCCCAGTTACCTGCATTATTGTTAGGAGCTGACACACTACCTACCATCAAACCTGGAAAACGTCCTTGATCTTCTCTTTCTGCAACTAAGTTAATGATTAACTGACGATCAAGACCCTTAAGAAGTGTTTTATAAGGCATTGAAGCTTCAAACAATGGAACTCGAACACCAGAAACTGTTCTAACTGTTGACTCCATCGCAACTTTCTCACCACTAAATGGAATATATTCAAGAGAATCAATGTGGAAGTCTGTACGATTATGGAACAAAGTGTCCCTTACAGGAAGAGTATTCTCAATTTGGAATACGAGTTGTTCACCTTGTTTATACAATTCCAACATTTCTTGAGGTGTGATTCTTCTATTTCTCTTCATTAGTGCTTCTGTATTTGCAACTGCCAAAGAGTCATCACGAGAACCAATTTGCATAACAACCTTAATTTTTCCTGTGTTGTAGAATTGTTTAAGACTGTCCATTGAAGCAGTATACTTATGATTAACATTTCTATATGCAACCTGAAGGTCACGGATGTCTTTCAACCTTTGAATTGCAACTGCTTCGCGTTTAGCTTTCTCTTGATTAAATTCGATAGGTTCTCTAATACTATCAACAATAGCATAAACTAATACTACAACGATAACTGGTAGAATTAGCCAAGTGAGTAATTTTTTTAAAATCTTCATTATTCTTGAGTTTTTAATTATTTCCAAAACAACGGACAAAGTTAAAAAAATCCTTTTTGAATTGCAATATAAATTCGTAATTTTGCTTTTGAAAATATTACACTATATGCTAAAAATCGATTTACAAAAAATACAATTACTGGAGGACCTTGTAAACAAGGCAAAAAACATAGTAATAACAACACATCTTCGTCCCGATGGCGATGCTCTTGGCAGTTCGCTCGGTATTTATCATTTCTTAAAAGCATTAGGTAAATCTTCAAGACTGGTTTTAAATGATAGATGGCCTGATACTCTAAAATTTATGTTTACCAATTTTTCAGAAAAAAACCTTGCTGTATATGATGAAGATGCTTTAAAAGCAGAAAGTTGGCTTGAAGAGGCTGATCTTATTTTCTGTATGGACTTCAACGACTTCCATCGTGCAGAAAAACTTGAGCCATTTTTAACCAATGCAAAAGCAAAGAAAATTTTAATTGATCACCATCTAAATCCAGAAGAAAGTCTTTTTGATTTAGTTTTTTCAAAAATTGATATATCATCTGCTGCAGAACTTACCTATCATATATTAATGCACACATCAGTTATTGGAAACAATGTACATAAGCTACCCATAAACAGTGCGAGGGCTTTAATGACAGGTATGATTACAGATACAAATAACTTTGCTAATTCAGTTTATCCTTCGACATACAATATGGCTTCATCATTACTGGAAGCTGGAGTTGATAGAGATAAACTTATTAGCGAGCTTTATCATAAACAATCTGAAAATAGGATAAGGCTAATGGCTTATCTATTGTTAAATAAACTTACCATTACGAATTATGGTGTAGCCTATATGATACTTGATAAAGAAACTATCAAGAATTATAATATAGAAGAAGGTGAAACAGAAGGCTTTGTAAATATTCCATTGAGCATAGCTAAAGTAAAAATGAGTATATTTGCTAAAGAAGATGGAGATAGTATAAGGATTTCAATACGCTCAAAAGAGGGAGTCTCTGCAAATGATTGTGCTAGAATTCATTTTAACGGTGGTGGTCACGAACTAGCTTCAGGAGGAAAATTAAATATTGGGTATGAAATTGATAATATTGTAGAAATTGGTACATATATTGAAAGATGCACTGCAGAATTTATGAATAACAAATAACATATGTCTAAAAAAGGTGTTTTACATATATTAGTTTTATTAAGTGCTATATTTTTAAGCAGTTGCATTAAACAACAGCTTGAAACTGAGTATAATAACCAAGAAGCTAGAATAGACGCTTTTATAACGAAGGAACTTGGAAGTAAACCTGAAGCAACTATTACTAGGAACGGTGGCTCTAATAGACTAACCTTAGTTAATGGTGAAGGAGATGAGCTTAAAGCAGGTGGTACCATTACCTTCTACTACGCAGGCTACATTTTTACTGGGAGTAAAAGTAATCAAAATATCTTTGCAACTAATCACGAAGAAACTGCGGTTGGTGTTGGATTAGAATTAACTGATATGGAATATACCCCATTAACATTAACACAAAATGACAAAAGTCTACTAATAGGGCTTCAAAATGGTTTTCTTGGCATAAAGAAAGGCGAAGAATGTTATATTGTATTCTCTGGGAAATACGGTTATGGGAATAAAGTCAATGGTTCCATCCCCCAAAATTCAGCTTTATTATACCATATTTGGGTAAAAGATATTACCAACCCGTAATTTTTTATTATCTTCGCAGTTTGTTAAATAACAATAGTTAAAAAGATAGAAATAATGACAAGATTCATTAGAAACATATTTTTTTCTGCTTTACTTATTGGTACAATATCGTGTGCAGTAAAAGTAGAAGATACTAGTAATGATAAGAATCAAAGGTACTTAGAAAAATGGATAGGCACCAATTATCCTGATGCTATTCAAAGCCCACTTGGAACCTATATTTTATCAGAGACCCCTTCTACTGTGGCAGATGCAGCTAAGGTCGAAGAGGATGGTTGGGTTGTTGTTGATTTCACGTCTAAAAAACTTGATGGTACAGTACAAAACACAACTTTACTAGAAATTGCTGAAAAATATCTTCCTAGCAAAAATCGCAAAGACTACTATTATCCTCAGATTTTCATCACGAGTACTGGCGCTATTATGGCGGGACTTAATGATGTACTTTTAGGAATGGAAGTGGGTGAAAGTAAGACCGTGCTTATTCCAAGTTGGCTTATGAGTTATAAGCAACATAATACAGCAGAGGAATATACGAAGGAAACAACAGAATATGGCAATACCATTTATGAACTTAAAATTGTTGATTTCTACAAAGATATTAACGACAGGGATACCGAGTTAATGTTAGAACATGTTGCCGATTTTGCTTTAACCATAGCGGACACCGTGGAGACTGGCTTTTTCTATTATACATTAGAGCCTGGAGATGAGCCAACTCCTCCAGAGGAAGGAGAAAATCCCGAAGAAGGTGAGCCTGAACAAGAAAAAGCAGACTCTTCAATCTATATAAACTATATTGGTACATTCTTAAATTACAATTCCGACAAGGAATTAGTTAAAAAAACTTTTGATACAAGTATTGAAAACGTAGCAAAGGATTTTGGATTATATAAATCATCCAATACATATAAACAAAAATTAATCACTTGGGGTGAAAATTTCAGCGAGACCAAAATGGAGGACAATGCTGTTATCTCAGGCTTCTCTAAAACACTTTGGCAACTAAAAGAAAAAGGAGATAAAAAGGGAGTAGGTGTTTTCTGGTCACAATTAGGATATGGTGCTACTGGGGCTACAGATGCAATTCCTGCATATTCGCCACTCATATTCACAATTGAAGTAGCTGATAAACCAACACAATAAAATGACAAAACAAGGGTTTGCACCTAATGAATTAGGTACAGAAGACATAGGGAAACTCTTAAAAAAATATGCACTGCCAGCCATTGTAGCAATGACAGCTTCGTCAT
>CAYFMO010000008.1:0-22000 GCA_964344225.1 uncultured Muribaculaceae bacterium
TATAATATAGAGACATATTTAAAGAGGTAGGCTTCTTACCAAAGAGCCATGGTTCCGAGAAACTTGCCGACAAACTAGTATAATATGTACCGTTGGTTTGGAAACGAATTGCTAAATTCTGAGCATCTCCAAGTGGCACGGGTCTCCAAGCTGACTTATCAAAGAATCTCCTAGTTGAAAAGTTATTGAAACTAACTCCCACGGTTGCCACAAAGGTATTACCACCCCAACCTCCTGATAACTCTAACTGGCTAGAAGGCTTTTCTGTAACATTGTAAATGATATCTACAGTATTATCCATTTGGTTTGGAATAACTGAAAAACCTTTAGCTGGGTCCATAATAGCCTCAGGGTCAAACTGTCCCATTGAAGCAATCTCACGAATAGAGCGCTCAAAATCAGTCTGACTAAAGAGATAACCTGGGCGTGTAAAGATTTGACGACGAACAACCCTTTCATTAGTAAGGTCATTACCATTGATTACGATATTATTCAAAGTAGCTGGTTTACCTTCAACTATACGAATTTCCACATCAACTGAGTCTCCTTCAATATTTAACTCAACTGGTTCGAGATTAAAGAAAAGATAACCATTGTCACGATATAACTTAGTAACATCCATTTCGTGTGGTTTCCCGCCACCTCTTAAACGTTTTTCCATTGTTACAACATCGTAAACATCACCTTTCTTAATCATCAAGACTTCATTTAGCACCTCTGTAGGATAAACTGAATTTCCTGTCCAGCGAATATCTCTAAAATAATATTTCTTGCCCTCATCAATCTTAAAATCTATCTGCATTTTCCCTGGCTCAACATAATACATCGTATCTTTTAAAATTCGAGCATCGCGGAAACCTGCCTCATTGAAGGCAGAAATTAGATTTCGCTTATCGTTTTCGTACTCTTTTGCATTGAATTTTTTAGAACTAAAGAAACTAATAAAACGTCTATCTTTAGTTTTTTTCATTGAACGTGCTAGTTTATTATCCTTTACGTTGTTATTACCTTCAAAAGTAATTGTTTTAATGCGCACTTTTGGGCCTCTATCTACAGCAAAGTTAACCCTAATAGCATTTTTGACAATAGAGTCTCTCTTTGTATAAACATCGACTTTAACATTTTCAAAACCTTTTTCTTTATAATATCTTGAAATTACATCAGATGCTGTTTTTGAAACATACTCAGAGAATTCACCTCCTCTACGTAAGGCCAATCTTTCAAGTAACTCTTTTTGCTCTCCCGATTTAACACCACTAAAAGTCCAACGAGAAACTCTAGGACGTTCTTTAATTGTTATTTTAAAAAATGCTGTATCTTTTGCTACTGATAATGAGTCGATATTTAGAGCCACATCTTCAAAATACCTTTGCATCCAAAGTCTTTGAACAATAGAAGAAAGTGCATCACTCGGCACTGTTACTTCCATACCTTTTTGTAGACCAGTAAGCTGAACAATCTGATCTTGATTGAAATAATTATTTCCTTCAACGGAAACTCCACCCACGATGTATTTCTTGGGTTGATTATAATCGACTATGATATCTTCCTTCTCTCCTTGCGCCAACCCATTGACTGACAGCAATATAAGAATTGTAGAAAATATAGTTTTGCAAAATCTCATCACAACACGTTTAATTCAAAACCGCAAATATAAGAAATTATTTAACTTTTCCATAACGTCTATCACGTTTTGTATAGGCTTCTAAGGCATTTCTGAATTCTTTTTTTCTGAAGTCAGGCCATAGCGTATCTACAAAAAGCAACTCCGAATATGCACCTTGCCAAAGCAGATAATTACTCAATCTTTTTTCGCCAGATGTTCTAATAATTAAATCTGGGTCGGGTATATTTTTCGTTACTAAATATTTAGAAAAGTCATCTATTGTATAATTTTCTAAAGCTTGTTCAGGATTTTCTTTTCTAAAAGCATCTTTTGCCATATTTACTACAGCTTGGAGAATATCCCATTTCCCACTGTAACTCAAGAAAACTATTAATGTAAGCGTCTTATTGTCCTTTGTCCTCTCCATCGTCTCATCAATAGTCCGCTTAAGCCCCTCATCAAGTCGCTCACGATTCCCTAAAACAACAAATCGAATACCATTTTCCATGAAATTATCCATTTCTTTAAGCATAGACTCTACCATAAGGTTCATTAGTGTAGAGACTTCTTTTTGTGGACGATCCCAATTTTCTTCGGAAAAGGCATAAAGAGATAGGTATTGTACTCCCTCTTCTAATGCGGCTTCTGTACAAGCTCTCACGCTTTCCACCCCCTCAAAATGGCCATATACACGCTCCAGCCCTCTCGCTTGAGCCCATCTGCCATTACCATCCATTAATATGGACACATGTATAGGTATATGTTCTTTTTTAGACGTCATATCTGTTTTCATAATTCCTCATATCTTCTCCCCAGAATAATTTCTCTGAAAGAGCAGTAATAAAATGTGACTTATCAGGTCGGATACGCTTTAGAGAAAAGCGTGCCAAAGATATAGTAATCACATCATCTTCTTTAATTTCACAGCTTCTATTATCCGCTGAAAAATATGCCCTGCCCTCCCTAGACTTTATTTTAAGAGTAATTTTTGTTGTATCTGGAAAAATTAAAGGTCTTACATTTAAATTATGCGGAGCAATAGGAGTTAATATTAAAACCTTTGCATCAGGCATAACAATAGGGCCACCCGCACTCAAAGAATAGGCTGTTGAGCCAGCACTAGTAGAAATCAATAAGCCATCTGCCCAATAGGTTGGAAGCGTATAGCCATCCGCAATCACATCAACACCTAAAATTGAAGAGCCACCTCTATAAACTGCTACTTCATTTAAAGCATAAGGCCAGTCAAAATCTGGAGTTGTAGGCGCCCCTTTGATTTTCAGAATTTGTCTATTTTCTATTGAATAATATCCTGTCCTGAGTGACTCTAAGACTAATTCAGGAGAATTTTCAGATAAAAATCCAACCCTTCCTAGATTAACTCCTAAAATAGGCACCCCACTGTCAGCAATTAAACTTGCGGCCGAAAGAAATGTACCATCTCCACCAATACTCAAAATTCTATCTACTCCATCTAAGTTTACCTTCTTTTCATTATGCTTGACATACATAAGTTTGTGCCCATCTGCCTCAATCTCCTGTAGCATTTTAGCGACTTTTTTGTCTTTGAGCAATAGCTCATTTCTAAAGTATATTACTATTTTCATTTTTATATTAGAATAGAACTCAAATTTAGCATTTTATTTACAATCTATGTATAAATTGTTAGGAAAAATTTAAGTAAAGAAGTAATAATCAAAGAAATTCAGGGTATATTCCTATATTTATTGAAGTTTATTATATATTTTTGTGAGTTGAAATAAAAACGAGGATATGAGAACAAGATTAAGTGTTAATATAAATAAAGTTGCTACTTTAAGAAATTCAAGGGGTAGCAATTTACCTGATGTTACAAAGGCAGCTTTGAACTGTGAAAAATTTGGTGCAGAAGGGATTACAGTACATCCTAGACCAGATGAAAGACATATTAAATACTCAGATGTAAGAATTATTAGGCCTTTGCTTACTACTGAATTCAATATTGAAGGAAATCCTATTCAGTCATTTATGGATTTAGTGTTGGAAGTCATACCTGAACAAGTCACACTAGTACCTGATGCAGTTGATGCCATAACATCAAATGCTGGATGGGACACAGTAAAGCATAGAGATTTTCTTAAAGAAGTTTGTGAAGAGTTAAGAAGTAAGGGTATAAGAACATCTATTTTCATTGACCCTATACCAGAAATGGCAAAAGCAGCTGCCCTATGTGGCTGCGATAGAGTTGAGTTATATACAGAAGCTTACGCAACTGAATTTCCTCTTAATAGAGAAGCTGCTATAAGGCCTTATCTAGAAACAGCTATTGCCGCTAGGGATGCTGGTTTAGAGATTAATGCTGGCCACGACTTAAGTCTAGAGAATCTAAATTACTTTGTTAAAACAATTCCTTGGACAAAAGAAGTATCTATAGGACACGCTATAATTTCTGATGCTTTATATATGGGCTTAGAGACAACTATTAAAAAATATCTCATTGAGATTGAAAAAGCTTTTTAAACATCAGTAATAATAAGATTTAAGAAAAATATTTATCTTTGTATTCTGTGATTATTAAAAACAAACTTTAAAAATATCAATATGACACACAAAAAACTAATTCTCGGCGCAGCTACTGTAATTGCAATAGCACTAGGGGTTGCACTTTTTACGGGTTGTAAATCAAATGAAAAGAAAGGCGAAGAAGCAAAAGAAGCAACTGAGGCTAAAGATGCACCAGAAGCAGGAACTATTGTTTACTTCCAACTAGACAGAGTAATTCAAGAGTATGATAGAGCTAATGAATTAAGATCTGTAGTGGAGACTAAGGTAAAAGAGATTGAAGCTGATATGCAGAGAAAGGGCAAAAAGCTAGAAACTGACATGAAAGACTTTGAAGAAAAGATCAACAAAGGTCTTATGACCAGAATTGTAGCAGAGTCACAAGGTCAAAAACTTCAACAAAGACAACTCGAATTCCAGAATCTAGCAGCTCAAAAAGAGCAAGAAATTCAAGAGGAACAAATTGTTATGATGAATAATATCACTAACGATATTCAAGTATTCATTACTAAATTCAATGCTGAGAAAGAATACAAAATGATTCTTGCTAATCAAGCTGGCGTTCCTGTTATAATTGCAGACCCTTCTCTAGACATTACAGATGCTGTTATTGAAGGACTTAATGCTGAATACGTAAAGAATAAAGACAAAAAGACTGAATAAGTGAGAATTGCGATACTGTCTTGTTTTTACCCCTATAGAGGAGGAATTTCTCAGTTTAATGCATGCTTATACACAGAACTGAGCAAGGAACACGATGTCAAAGCATTTAATTTTAAAAGACAATATCCTGAAATCCTTTTCCCTGGTAAAACTCAGTACGTAACTGAAGATGATGAGGCCGTACCAATAGAGAGTGATGCTCTGTTGGATACGGTCAATCCTTTTTCATATATAAGCACATATAAGGCTATAAGAGACTGGCGACCAGATCTTTTAATACTTAGATATTGGATGTCCTTCTTTGCTCCATCCCTAGGTTGGATTGCTAGAAAGATGAAAAAACATTGTAAAGTTGTTTCTATACTAGACAATGTTATTCCACACGAGCAAAGATTCTTTGACACTCCTATGACCAAATATTTTCTTACTGGAAGTTCTGGTTACGTGACCTTATGTGAAGCTGTTTCAAAAGACTTGTTAAGACTAAAACCAGATGCTAAGTTTTCAGTAATTCAGCATCCGCTTTACTCACATTTTGGCGAGAAAACTGATAGGGTCGAAGCTGAGAAAAAGCTGGGTTTACAAAGAGGTAAAAAGAATATATTGTTCTTTGGATTAATAAGAAAATACAAAGGCTTAGATATATTAATTCAGGCATTTTCTATGCTACCAGATGATTATCAGCTAATTATTGCTGGAGAACCTTATGGTAGTTTCAAGCCTTATCAGGATTTATTGGATGAATTACCTGATCAAACTAGAGTTAAAACTGTTCTTAAATATATTAAGGATTCGGAAGTAACCGATTATTTTTCTGCATCTGATTTGGCTGTTTTGCCATATAGATCTGCTACTCAAAGTGGCATTAGCTCTGTTTCATACCATTTTGAAGTTCCTATGATTGTGACAGATGTTGGTGGATTAAAAGAGACTATTGGTGATAGAGGCACTGGACTTGTAACTAGTGATGGAAGTCCAGAGGCAGTTAGAGATGAAATTCTCAAATATTTCTCTACTCCAGCAATCAAGAATAGCTGTATAGAGAATATTAAACTTGAGAAAAAAAGGCTGTCTTGGGAAAGTTTTGCTGAACAATTAATAGACTTTACGTCACAAATATAAGATTATGATTAAGCATTATTCGAAAATATTATTGACCTTCCTATTTATATTTACACTTTTGGGAAGCAATCTTAATGCTCAAGATTATACAAGCACACCCGTAACTATTTCTAAAGAAAAAGTTAGGATAGATGGCAAGTTATACTATTCTCATATAGTTCTAGAAAGACAAACTCTATATTCTATCGCGAAGACATATAACGTAACAATTGATCAGATATATGAGGTAAACCCCAACGTAAAGGAACTAGGGCTTCAAAAGAATTCTATTATACTGATACCTTATGTAAAAGGTGATGAAGTTAAGGCCGTTCAAGAAGAATCAGAGGAAACAGATGTCGTAGTTCAAACCAGTCCTGGTACCAAGGAAAATGTATTTAGAAAAGCAATAACTCATATTGTAAAATGGTTTGAGGATATTGAATCCATTGCTAAGACTTATGCTGTAACTGTGGAAGATATAATGAAGGCTAATAACCTGAAAGATAGGAAACTCTCTAGACGTCAAAAATTATATATCCCTAGCGAAGAGGAACTTGCACAAGCTAAAAAAGAAGAAAAACAAGAGCTACAAGACACTACTAAAGTTGTGTTTCCTAGCTTAGATGAAATTTTAAAGCCTGCCTTTGAATCTAAAAACGAGGTTACGGCTGCTTTAATTTTACCATATAAGTCGAATACAAGCTCAGTGAGCAGGAATAATATGGATATGCTATGCGGAGCTATGTTAGCAGCATATGAACTTGGTAAGCAAGGTATAAAATTAGATCTCAAGACTTATGATAGTTCTGCTGAAAGTATTAGAAAAGATATGATTAAATCGTGTGATTTCATCATTGGTCCTATGTTCAGTGAACAAATTCAAGCTATATACTCTAAATATCCTGAGGTGTGTCCAATTATTTCACCTCTTCATCCAATGACAGAAGCTTTAGCGCTCGATTATGTGAACTTCATCCACGCTCCAACCCCACAAAAAGTTCAATACGAAGATATGATAGTATGGGCTATGGAGGAGATGCAGACAAATGATAAACTCATTGTAATATCCGAGAAAACTGGTGGACAAGATATTTATAAAACTATAACAAGTACGCTAGATAAGAATAATATTAAATATAGTAAATACTCATATAGTATTTTAGAGAGTAGAGCGATTGAGGAATCATTAAAGACTCTATTTACACAAATAGGAACTAATAGGGTAATTGTTGCTTCTGAAAGTGAGGCTTTTGTCAATGATGCAGTCAAGAACATCAATATTTTAAGCGAAAAACACTATGATATTGCACTTTATGGACCTTCTAAGATTAGAGCATTTGAGACCGTAAATATTGCAAACTATCATAATACAAATTTACATCTCGTATCCTCATTCGATATTAATTATGACTCTGAAGAGGTCAAGGATTTTCTTTTGAAATATAGGGCTCTTTATAATACAGAGCCTAGTCAATTCGCATTCCAGGGCTATGACTTAATAATATACTTTACAAGTCTATGTGCAAAATATGGAGATAGTTGGATAGACTATGTTGAATTAGATAATAGAAAACTTCTTCAAACCAACTTCTCTTTTGAAAAAGTTGAAAATGGAGGCTATATCAATGTAGGTACAAAAAGATCTATATTTGAGAAAAACTTCAAAACTATAGAAGTGACACCTTAGATGCCATTACGAGTCACAAAGTTAATCTTTGCAACTTTAGGTATTTAGCAACTCCTTAGCATTTGCAATAGCCGCTTCTGTTAAAACAGCCCCGCTCAACATACGAGCAACCTCATAGACTCTCTGCTCCGCGGAGAGTTTTTTTACTGTAGAAATAGAGCTTCCACTGTCTTTATCAATAGTTTTAGAAACTAGATAGTGGGCAGAACCCTTAGCAGCGACTTGCGGTAAATGTGTGATAGCAAAAACCTGCATATATTGCCCCATATCACAAATAACTGAACCCATTTTATCGGCAACACTACCAGAAACTCCAGAGTCAATTTCATCAAATATCATCGTAGGCATATCTGCATACTTGGCCATCATTGCCTTTAACGCAAGCATTATTCGCGACATTTCACCACCAGAAGCACATTTGGAAAGTTCTACTGCATTTTTTCCTGAAGCTGAAAACTTAAATACCACATTATCCCAACCAGAAGGAGACAAATTAGCATTTTCTAATTCTACCTCAAAAATTGCATACTGTAACTCCATTTCTTTAAGAGAAGTACATATTGATTTTGCAAAATCTTCCTTTGCTTTCTCTCTTGAAGTATGAAGTTGTTCTGCCAAATTATTCATCTTTTGTTGAGTAGTCGCAATAGCTTTTTCTAATTCTATCTTACGCTCTTCTAACAAAGTAGAATCTAAAAGGAAACTACCATATCTTTCCCTTACATCAATAAGTTCCCCCACTGTTGAACAACTATGCTTTTGCATTAGCGAATAAAGTAGGGACATACGTCCTTCTACCTCTTCTAATCTACTTTGAGATAAATCTATCCTAGCATTTATATCGCTAAGATCTGCAAGAATATCATCAATTTCTCTTCTACTAACTTCCAAACGCTCTATATAACTAGATAATTGTGGGAGATACCGAGAAATCTTTTCCAGAGCCTTTGTGCTTTCTTTTAAGATTGCGTCTACGGATAAGGCCTCTTGAAAACTCTGTGCAGTAAACATATCTTCAACTAAGCCTAATGCTGTCTTAATCTCCTCTGCGTTAGCTAATTGCTTCTGCTCAATTTCTAACTCTTCAAGTTCACCTTCTACTAAATTGGCTGACTTTAATTGATTGTGTTGAGACTGATTATAGTCTCTTTCTTGTTCCAGCTTTGAAAGTTTAGAATCTAAATCTTTGAGCTCGTTTTTTAGGCTTGTTAACTCCTTATAGCAAATGCCTGCTTCTAGTAACAAGTTTCTGTTACCTGCATAATAATCAAGAACTTCTAGCTGAAACTTCTTATCAGCCAAAAGTAAGGTTTGATGTTGAGAATGGATATCTACTAATCTATCCGAAAGAGAATTAAGTATAGGAAGAGCCACAGGTGAATCATTTAGAAATGCCCTAGAGCGGCCTGTCTTATTAATCACTCTACGAAGTATTAGATTTCCATTATTAAAATCCAAATCATTTTCATCTATAATAGACTTTAGGGTCTCGTCTTCTTTCGAAACTGCAAACTCTGCCTCAACAACACACGAGTCTGCATCCCCTGCAATTGTTTCTGGATCTGCTTTCCCACCTAAAACTAGGGATAAAGCGCCAAGAAGAATAGATTTACCAGCTCCAGTTTCACCTGTAATAATAATTAGACCCTCTGGGAAATCAATCTCCAAAGAGTCTATTAGTACATAATTGTTAATCTGAAGCCTTGTCAGCATAATTATTCGTTATCCTTATTTGCGTATCTATAAACAATCTCGCCGTCCTCATATTCTGAAATTGCAACAAGAGTTGGCTTAGGTTGTCTTTCATAGAATTTCGAGATTTCAATTTGCTCGCGATTTTCAAATACTTCTTCCATAGTATCACGGTCGTTTTTGAAATCTTCTAGTTTTTTAATAAGTTCTTTTTTCTCTGCAATAGCAATTTGGTTAGCTCTCTTTCCAAGAACTACAACTGTCTCATAAATATTGCCTGTTTGTTCTGCTAGATCGTGTAGATCTCTTGTGATTGTGTTTGTAGGAATTTTTTTACTCATATTTTTATAAATCTTATTCTTATTTTGGGAAAATAATTCCCTCTCTACTTACTTATACTCTAGTTTTCGAAGAGGGTTTCAATTATTTTTTATCTTTTCGTTCTATTTGGCTTCTTCTTTGGCTTTCTTTTTCTCTGCTTTTATCTTAAGCCTTTCTGCTTTTTTTCGCTCTCTTTCCAATTTTGCCCTTTCTTTTGCAAATAAACGTTCTTCCTTTCTATCAATATCTGGAATTATCGTATCATCACCACGTCGACCTAAGGCTTTCTGTGCTTTAGCATAAACGCTAGTAAGCTCCTTAGTATAAGAAGACTCTGGGAACTCCCCAAAAAAGTTCAAGCAATCATCTACAAATACTAAATATCTCTCTTTTTGCTTGGAAGGAACACTAAGATGAGCATATTTATATGAGGCCATTGCGATATAATACATTATATCTTCACGATAATCATTCTCTGAATCCTCTTTAAGCACATTCCTCAATGCAACTCTCGCCGCAAGATAATCCTCCATTTTATAATAGAGTTTAGCTCCCTCATAAGCTTTTTGATCCAATCTATGGTTCAAATCTTTAAGCATATAATTACATTCCTTCATATGTGGAGTATCAGGAAAATCTAGAATATACTCCGAGATAGAACTAATAGCCTTGTATGTAGGTATCTGGTCTAATTCATATCTATGAGTAGACCTATACATACAATCTATACGAAGAAAACGCGCATCCGAAGTAAATGGACTTCTTGGAAAACTCTCGATAAAACTAGTGAAGTTTGCCTCGGCAGTATAATAATCCTTTGCCTTGTAATTACTTAGGCCCCAATAATACCTTACAGTATCATCCCTATGGGTACCATTTGTTAGTACCGACATAGACTCAAATAAAGCCGCAGCTTTACTATATTTTTTATTGTTATAATAATCAAAAGCTGCCTCGTACTTTGCATTTACATCGTGGCTGTTTAACAGTATCTCATACTGTGATTTACAAGAAGATAGTATAATAATAGCAAATAAAACGGTTATTAAACTTGCCCAATATCTATTCTTTATAAAATCATAGATTTTCTTTTCTTGTTTCATTGTAGAAGTTGTCTATTATTGCATTTTTAAGAATTTTTCTGCATCTAAGGCTGCCTTACAACCTGAAGCTGCTGCAGTTACAGCCTGTCGATAAATAGGATCTTGAACATCTCCAGCAGCAAATACGCCTTCAACATTTGTTTTAGATGTTCTTCCATCAGTCTTAATATAGCCTAACTCATCCACTTCTACCCACTCTTTAAATAAGTCTGAGTTAGGATGATGTCCAATAGCTAGGAAGAAACCATCTATCTCAATATCATAAACTTCGCCATCCTTACGACGCAATCTAGCTCCTGTTACTCCAGACATATCACCAAGAATCTCTTGGGTGTTAGTATTCCAAAGTATTTCAATATTTTCCATAGAAGCCACTTTTTCTTGCATAGCCTTCGATGCTCTTAACTCATCCCTTCTAACTATCATATAGACTTTCTTACAAATACTTGCCAAGAAAGTTGCCTCTTCTGCGGCAGTATCCCCACCACCGACAACAGCTACTGTCTTATTACGATAGAAAAAACCATCACAAGTAGCACAAGCTGAAACACCTAAGCCCTTAAATTTTTCCTCTGAAGGCAGTCCTAGATATTTAGCTGTTGCTCCCGTTGCAATGATTAGGGTTTCCGCTTCAATTTTATGTTCTCCATCAACCTCTATTGTGAAAGGTCTCTTTGAAAGATCAGCAGAAGTTACAGTACCAATACGAAGATCTGCCCCAAGACGTTCTGCCTGAGAACGCATTGTATCCATTAAAACTTGGCCACTTACGCCATCCACAAAACCAGGATAATTCTCAATATCCGTCGTAGTTGTCAACTGCCCGCCTGGCTGCATCCCCTCGTAAAGAACTGGCGAGAGGTTTGCTCTGGAAGCATAAACTGCGGCAGTGTAACCAGCAGGTCCACCACCAATAATCAAAATTCTTACTTTTTCCATATTATATATTTTTTATTTGTTCTCTTTTACAACCCACAAATATACTCATTTTTTCAAATAGTTACCATAGCTAAAAACCCCAATATAATACCATAATTGGAGCTTCTATAAATAACCATCTAAACTTTCATAATGTAGGGTCTCAAAAGCTTCAAAAACCACGCCAGCAGCCAATCTGGCAGTATTCTTACTATTGGTTTAAATATTTTATTAATTGTACCAGGCATTACACCTTTTCTTCGTCTAAACGTAGCTCTCAGTGCAGCATCAACTGCTTTCTCCGCTTTAATCATCACTCTTAAAGCACGCGCCAACTTACGCAAACTAGGTTTCAAAGGAATTAATGGTGTATCAACTGCCCCAAAATATGCATTTGTAACACTCACTCCTGTCCCTCTAAACTCTACTCTAAGTCCCCTTGAAAAATCTTTTACAAAGCGTTTTGTATTTCCATACATTCCTATCGCAGGCCAGTTCATCCAAGCAGCTAAGGATGAGACATTTAGGACATATCCATTCCCCCTTTCCCTCATAAGTGGCATAAACTTTCTACATAACATCAATGGTGTGTACATATGTACCATCATTATGAGATGAAGCATCCTTTCTGAAGTTTCACAAACCTCTTGGCAAAACATTATTCCTGCATTATTTATTAAAACCTCAACTTGACAATTTATCGTTTTTTGATAAATGATTTCTGCTGCATCTTGATTTGACAAATCTTGACATATTGCAATAACATCAAAATCTTTCTTTGAATTTTCTCTCCAATCATCAAAGGAATTAACAATAGTTTTAGTTTCTTCCACTACTTTTGTAAGACCTTCTTCATTGATATCAACTATTATTAATTTATATCCTAATTCAGCAAGTCTATGAGCGTAGAGTCTACCCATACCAGAGGCAGCCCCTGTAATTAGAGCATAGTTTTTATAGTTTTTGAATTTTTTTTCTTTAATTTTCATATTATTACTGTAATTGTAAGGAAGGACACCTCCCTGACGAAATGAGCTATTTAAAAGATAGTGTAAATATAAGCAAAAAAAGTACCATATAAATTTGAATAATTAAAATTTGTTCTTATGTTTGTAAACTAATTTTACAAAACATGACCAATAAAATAGACTTATTTAAGGCGGAGCTTAAAAAACATTCATTAAAAGCTACTCCTCAGCGTCTTGCCGTGCATGAAGCTATGCTTGAGCTTGGGCATGCTTGTACAGATATGGTAACTGAAGTTATTAAGGCAAAAGGAACAACTAAAATCACAGTTGCAACTGTTTACAATATCTTAACACAGATGGCTCAACTCGGTATTTATCAATATCGTTTAAGCTCAAATAATAAGATGTATTTTGATGTAAACACATTCAAACACATGCATATATATGACAAAGATAACCATACTTTTAAAGATGTAATTGATGACGAACTCTACGAGCTAATTGAATCTCACCTAAGAAGGAAGAAATTCAAAGGTTATAGTGTTGAATGTCTTGATATCCAATTTGTTTGTCGCCCAACTAAGAAAAGAGCTGTTCAATAAACAAAGTTTTTTTATTTTTTAGATATTTCTTTTTGCGACTTGGTTTTTTTTGTATATCTTTGCAATCCCAAAAAAATATACGGTGCCCGTAGTTCAGTTGGTTAGAGCGTCAGATTGTGGTTCTGAATGTCGTCGGTTCGAATCCGATCGGGCACCCAAAAAAGGAGTTGATTTTCATCAACTCCTTTTTTGGATGCCCAACTATCCTAACCTCTGTCGCTACGCGACATCTCCAGCGCCTTATCATAATCATAAAGTTGCAAATAGATTCTTTCCTTTAAAAAATGTAGTCTAACTCTGCCAACCTAGCGAACACGGATTTTGCGGCCGATGCGGAGGGTGGTTTTTGGTGTGAGGCCTTGGTTGAGGCGGCAGATGGCTCCCACAGTGGTGCCGTATCTTTGTGCGATTCTGCCTAGGTTGTCACCGCTTTTGATGGTGTACCAGCGCATTGCTTCACGTTCAGCAGCTTCTTTTTTGTCGTCTTCTTCGTTTAGAATTTCATCTTCGAAATCCTGTCCATAATTACTATATGGGCTAAAATATTTCTTCTTTAAAACAAATAAACGGTGGCGTAATTGGCCTGTATTGAAATCAAAAAGCCATTGGGGGTCAAAGGCGAAACCTTTATATCTTGTTTCGAAATGGAGGTGCGGACCAGTTGAGCGTCCAGTTGAACCACCTAGTCCTATGACATCACCTGCATTAAGCCAGTCTCCTTCCTTTACTTTTATTTCTGATAAATGCGCAAATACGGTCTCTAAGCCGTTATCGTGACGCAATACAACATAATTACCATAACCCTTTCTATTATAAGAAGCTATACGAACCTTGCCTGGGAATGGAGAATACAAAGGGTCTCCTATTTTCAATGGGATATCAACTCCTTGATGGCGACGACCCCTGCGGATTCCAAACTTACTTCTAATTGTTACGTCTCCTTTGTAAGGGATGTGATAAAGATTTAAACTATCTACTAACCAAATTGACCAAGCATCTTCTAAATCTTCGTATTCTATACCATAAGGATTGACACGCTCGCTTGACCAAGCTTCTTCAAAGATGTTAGTTTCCTTTGGCATATTTGGCATTTTCAAATATTGCCAAGTGTTATCTGCAAAAAGGATGACCTTAACATACTCGTTAATCGTAGGAAGTGTATCTATCGCCTCTGAGCCAGTCCTTTGTAGAGGTGTTACTGGCTCCAAATGATAACGTGGAACTATTAATTGTGGTTTATTATCGTCTTGAAGTGGTGGTCTTTGTGCATATGTATTATATCCCATCTGAAAAAAAATGAGAATGCTAAAAATCACAAATAAGCTCGTTTTGTTAAGAATTTTCATTTTATTCTGCTCCAAATTGTTCTTTTAAGATTTTTCTAACTATTCCCACTTTTTCATCAAGCAATTCCTTAGTATGAGCTTCACATAAGAATCTCAAATAAGGCTCTGTGTTCGAAGGACGAATATTCAACCACCAATCAGGAAATTCAATACGGTAACCATCGAAATCCATAAATGCTGTTGACTCTTCAGTACTCATAAAATGCTCTTTTACAGCATCCATTGCACCCTTTTTGTCCTCAACACGGAAGTTAATCTCTCCAGAATTCTGATATGTTTCAATTCTTGCTATTAACTCACTTACACTAACACCTTTTCTCTTGAATTCTGCAAATATATTAAGAATTAAGATAGATGATAATATTCCACTATCAGAATAGAAGAAATCCTTGAAATAATAGTGGCCTGCTAGTTCTCCACCAAAAACTCCATCAATTTCACGAAGTTTATGAGCGGCAAATGCACGACCCACTCTCCAAGTATACATCTTTCCACCAAGTGGAGCAAGATATTCTCCAACAGCTTTTGACGTCCTAATATCTTGAATTACAAGGCCTTTCTCTCCCCTTTCTTCTAAGAAATAATGGCCTAATACGGCAATCATAAGGTCTGGAGAAATAAAACGTGCATTCTCATCCACAAACATTACTCTATCAGCATCGCCGTCATAAATAACTCCAATATCTGCCCTTGTTTTACGCACTAGTTCTTGAAGTGCTAATCTATTCTCTGCAACTAATGGATTTGGCTCGTGATTGGGGAAAGTTCCATCCATTTTGTCATAGATATAGTGGGGTTTATCACCAAAAATATCGCGAACAAATAGACTAGCCATACCATTTGAAACATCCATTGCAATAGTTAGATTGGAAATATCCTTCTTATACTTAGACAAAAAGTCTAGATATTCCTGACGCATTTCTTTCTTGTAAACCTTGCCTTTCTTTTCTGCAACAGGACACGGACGACCTTCATTAATCCACTTTTCAATCTGTCCTAAGCCGTCCACTTTACCCACTGGAAGGGCCTCTTCTTTTGAGACCTTCATCCCATTGTATTTGGCTGCGTTATGGGAGGCTGTTATCTGCACCGATGCCTTATATCCATATTTACCAGTACCATAATACACCATTGGAGTGGTGCTAAGCCCCACATCATACACATCTGCACCAGCATCGGTAATGCCTTTTAAAAGGTAGTCGTGTATCTCATCTGAAGAAGTCCTACAGTCTCTTCCCACTAATACTTTATCTGCTGAAAGTAATTCTGGAAGAAAATACCCCACTTTATACGCGATATCTTTATCAAAATCTACATTATAGATTCCTCTAATGTCATAAGCATGAAAAGCACCCATATTATTTTGTTTTATAATGCGCTGAAACCTTCCTATTGGAAATCGACTGCAACTTTCTGTTTAACATCTTTTTACGAATTGGAGCAACACGATCTACAAAAAGATTGCCATCCAAATGATCTAACTCGTGTTGAACCATTCTACAGGCAAATTTATCGAATTCTTCTACAACTTTTTCAAAGTTTTCATTGTAATACTCCACTTTAATTTTAGCAGGACGTACAACCTCAGTAAAAATGCCTGGAACAGAAAGACATCCTTCCGCATACTCTTTTTTCTCCTTACTCTCCTCCAGTACAACTGGATTAATCATAACCCTTACAAAATCTTTTAGGTAGTCGTAAGTCTCAACCAATTCTCGTCCATCCACAATTACGACTCTTTTATTTATTCCCACCTGTGGTGCAGCAAGACCGCATCCATCAGCGCGGGTAAGAGTTTCCTTCATATCATTAACCAATTGAGTTATCTCCTCTTTTTGCTTAATGTCAACCTCTACACTCTTTTCTCTAAGAGCTTCTGAACCATATAAATGAATAGGTAATATCATATTTATCTTTTTTTTCTTGTATTCTTAAATGAAGCAGAGTCTGGAACCATTGTCGGAATTGAGTCAATTGCTGATGTCCCAGAGACTCTATCCATATAACCCTGCAAGATAATAGAAGCGCTTATTTTATCCACATTTTCTTTATCTCTTCTATCTTTTGCCTTCATACCACCATCAATCATCGCTCTTTGCGCAAGAACTGAAGTAAATCTCTCATCCTCAAGACTAACTGGCACATCTGGGAATGCTTTTGCTAGCTGTTTTAAAAACACATCTACATCCTTGGCAGCTTCTGATGGTTTGTTGTCCATATTGATAGGATAACCCACAACAAATCTAACTACATTCTCTTTTTCCGCGTATTTTTTGAGATATTCTATTATCTTTGCAGAATGGACTGTGTCCAATGCAGAGGCAAAGATGCCAAGTGGATCGCTAACTGCGACACCAACGCGTTTCCTACCATAATCTATGCCAATTATTCTGCTCATAAACCACAAAGTTACGGATTTTTATTTTATGGGACGACAAAATAAAGCACAAAAAACCAAGATATTCAGAATAACTATATCTGATGAGCTATCTCATAAGCAATTATTCATTGCAAAACTCAGCAGGCCAAAACTTTTTATTGCCATAACTACTATTTCTGTAGTTTTGTTTATGCTGATTTTCTCAATAATCGCTTTTACACCTATAAATACTTTTATTCCTGGTTATCCTGATGCCCACACACAGCGCGCTGCTATCCAAAATGCTGTTAAAATAGACTCTCTTGAAAATGTTATTTATCGTTGGGAGCTTTATTCTGAAAATTTAAGAAGAGTTGTTGATGGTAGAGCTCCTATAAAAATTGATAGTTTAATCAAATCTACTGCGACAGAAATCACAGGTTTAGACCCTCTAAGCATTAGTAAAGAAGATTCCCTACTAAGATCCCACGTTCAGGAAGCGGAGCAATTCCAATTATCAGGAAAAACTGAAAGGAAATTACCTCTTGAAGGTATACATTTCTTTGTGCCACTCAAGGGGCTTATTTCGCAGTCCTATGATAAGTATAGCCATCCTTATGTTAATATAACAGCAAAAGCTAATTCAGTTGTAGCTGCCACTCTCGGTGGTACTGTTATTTTTACTCATTGGGATAGTGAAAATGGTTATACTATTCAAATTCAACATCCAAACGACATTATTTCTATATATCGCCACAATCATAAACTGTTAAAGGGAGTTGGAGATAAGGTAAGTGCTGGTACTGCAATTGCCATACTTGGTTCTTCAGATAATGAGGCTGGAGAATATCTCCAGTTTGAACTTTGGCACGATGGACAGACCATTGATCCTACTAAATATATGAGTTTCTAATGGAAAAAAGAAGAATTGCAATTTTAGGTTCCACAGGTTCAATTGGAAGACAAGCCTTAGACGTAATAAGGCAACATAGGGATATCTTTGAAGTAGAATTACTTACGGCTAATAATAGTACAGAGTTACTTATTCAGCAAGCTCTTGAGTTCGAAGCAAATAATGTAGTCATTTGCAATGAGGCCAAATACAAAGAAGTTGCAGATGCGCTTCAACCCCATTATATCAAGGTTTTTGCTGGAATGAAATCTATTTGTGATTTAGTTACTTCCGACCAAATAGATATCGTACTTACTTCAATGGTTGGTTTTAGCGGTTTAGAATCTACTGTAGCTGCAATTAAAGCAGGCAAAACCATTGCTCTTGCAAATAAAGAAACACTTGTGGCTGCGGGTAAAGTCGTAATGGAACTTGCTGCAGAGAACCACGTAAATATACTTCCTGTGGACTCCGAACATTCTGCTATTTTCCAATGTCTTTTAGGTTCATACGGAGCAGATATAGAGAAAATACATCTAACAGCTTCAGGTGGTCCATTTAGAATGTGGAAAAAGGAAGAAATCGCTAAAGCCACTTATAAGGAAGCCTTAAAGCATCCTAATTGGAATATGGGAAGTAAGATAACCATTGACTCAGCGACAATGATGAATAAAGGACTAGAAATCATTGAAGCAAGATGGTTATTTGGTACTAAGGGAGATAGAATAAATGTTGTTGTACATCCAGAATCTATAATTCATTCAATGGTGGAATATGATGATGGGGCTATTATGGCACAGCTAGGATATCCTGATATGAGACAACCTATTCAACTGGCACTTGCTTTCCCTGCAAGACTCCCATTGAATAATAAAAAATTAGACCTTACAGACCTTGCACAATTAAATTTTTATAAGCCAGACTTCGAAAAATTTCCTGCTTTGGGACTTGCATATGAGGCTTTAGAAAAAGGGGGAAATATGGGATGTATTATGAATGCCGCTAATGAGGCTGCTGTAAATGCATTCCTCCAAGAAAGGATAGGCTTTTACGATATTACAGCCATTGTTAGCGAATGTATGGCTGGTGCAAATTTTGTAGCAAATCCAAGTTTGGATTGTATATTACAAACCAATGAGGAAGCCTTAAGAATGGCTAACGAACTCATTAATAAAATTTCAGGAAAAAGAAACTAATGGTAATACTTATAAAAGCAATACAGGTAATACTTGCCTTATCTATACTTATATTAACTCACGAATTAGGGCATTTTACATTCGCCAAGCTATTTGGAATAAGGGTTAGTAAATTCTATCTTTTCTTTGATGCTGGCGGATTCAGTCTTTTTAAATTCAAACCAAAAGGCTCCGATACTGAGTATGGAATTGGCTGGCTTCCTTTAGGTGGTTATTGTAAGATTGAAGGTATGGTGGATGAGTCTATGGATATGGATAGCCTTAAAAATGAACCACAACCTTGGGAGTTCAGGACTAAACCAGCTTGGCAAAGACTTTTAGTTATGGCTGGTGGTGTACTATTTAACTTTATTTTTGCTATTATTATATATAGTGCTATCCTAGCTGGCTGGGGTGAGGCTTACTTTAGCAATAAGGACCAACAAATCTATACCAATGAGTTAGCCCAAGAAATGGGTTTTAAAGATGGCGACTATATAATAAAGTTCGATGATTATACGCCTGAAAATTTTGGTATGCTTCAGGCTGACCTTGCTAGAAACAATGTTAACAAAGCTACTGTATTGAGGAATGACGATACTGTTAATATTTACATAGACCAAAATTACATTGGAGATGTACTTAAAACCCCAGGGATGTTTGATTTGGCCATTCCTTTTGTGATTGATAGCGTACCAGACATCTCTCCAAACTATAATAAAGGTCTTGTAAAAGGAGATAAAATTATTGCTATTGAAGGTAATGAGATATCATTTGTACAAGACTCAAGACCTATTTTAGCTGAGCATAAAAATTCTGCAGTTACTGCAACTATAATAAGGGATGCAGATACTATGGAAATCAATATGGAAGTGGACTCTAGTGGTCGTTTCGGTATTTATACGGAATTTCCTAATATTGAAAGAAAGAAATATTCTGGCTTAAGTGCAATTCCAGCAGGGGTATCTAAGACTTTTGGGACTATTTCAGGATATGTAAAAGACTTAAAATTAGTATTTACTCCAAGAACAGAAGCATATAAGTCAGTTGGAAGCTTTATTTCTATGGGACAAATTTTTCCATCTCAATGGGATTGGCTTATGTTTCTAAACCTTCTTGCTGTACTTTCTATTATGTTAGGAGTAATGAATCTCCTTCCTATACCAGCCCTAGATGGTGGACACATTGTATTTACTCTTTATGAAATGATTACAAGGAAAAAACCTAGTGTAAGATTAATGGGGGTATTACAATTAATAGGAATGTTTTTACTAATAGCCATAATGATACTGGCACTTGGCAATGACATCAGTAGAATTTTATAATGAAATTTTAACACAAAAACATATGAAACGTATTTTTACATTTATTACAGTCCTTATTGCCCTTTCTTCTTGTAAATGTGGCATCCAGAAAGCTCTTCTACCTAGTATTAGCGGTAAGGCAGGAGAGGTAATAGTTGTTATTGACCAAGGTAGTTGGGAAGGTAGTGTTGGTACTGCTTTGAGAGATACTCTTGCAAGCGACTTTCCATATCTTCCTCAAAGAGAACCTCTATACACTTTAATTAACGTACCATATTCTGCTTTTACAAATATTTTTGAGATACATAGAAATATTATTTTAGTAAATATTAGTAATAAGGTAACAGAGCCAGGAGTTGTTTATAAAACCGATGTTTGGGCAAAGCCACAATGCGTAATAGCTATAAATGCTATTGATAGCGAATCTGCCACTCAACTTATAGAGGACCATAAAGAGAGAATAGCAACTACTTTAGAACAAGCTGAAAGAGATAGGGTTATAGCGAATTCTATCAAATATGAAGAATTAAGTTTGGCTCCTATAGTACAAAATATGATTGGCGGCAGTCCACATTTTCCTATGGGATACTCACTTAAAAAAGCAGTAAAAGATTTTATTTGGATATCATACAACACACAAATTCTTCAGGGCATACTAATCTATAAGTATCCCGTTGGTGAAGATCAAAATCCACTAAGTCTTGAAAGTTTAATTACAAAGAGAAATCAAGTTCTTAAGGATAATGTTCCTGGTATGTTCGAAAATACTTATATGACTACCAGCTCATTTGGAACTCCAGGCTTGAAATACCTTAGGTTTAGGGGTAGAGATTTTGCTGAAATTCGAGGCTTGTGGGAAGTAGAAAATGACTATATGGGTGGACCATTTGTAAGTCACTCTTTTTATAGCCCAGATGGACAAGAAATCATCGTACTTGAAGCATTTGTATATGCTCCTAAATATGACAAAAGGCAGTTCCTAAGACAAGTAGAGTCAATCCTTTACTCTTTTGAATGGAAAAAAATTGAAGAAAATATTTAAAAAGTTTTGGGATTGTAAATTTAATATATATCTTTGCAGTCCCTTTGACAAATATATGTCAAATAAGGTCGGTTCGTCTAACGGTTAGGACTCAAGATTTTCATTCTTGCAATAGGGGTTCGATTCCCCTACCGACTGCTAATAGTTAAAAAAAATAAAATAATGGCAAATCACGCACACGCAGAAAAGCGCTATCGTCAGAGCGAAAAGCGCAGATTGCATAATCGTTATTATGCGAAAACAACAAGAAATGCTATCCGTGCCTTAAGAAACACTACAGAAAAGGCAGAAGCAGAAGCAAATGCACCAAAAGTTTACTCAATGATTGACAAACTTGCAAAAATTGGTGTTATTCACAAAAATAAGGCTGCTAACCTTAAATCAGGACTTGCAGTTTATATCAATAAGCTTTCATAAAGAAAGATACCTTAAAAGGTTTTCTTATAGCAATAAAAAAGTCGGCAAATTTTGCCGACTTTTTTATTACTTATATTTTATCACCTATTGGATGCTAAATCATACATTTCTTGAGTAATATGGTGAAAAAAGGATCATTGGGCAATAGTTTTATAATCTTCCCATCATCGAAATGAATCTCAATAAAATTACAACTTTGCGGTGACACCACAAATTCCACTTTGTTACGCTTGCACCTTTCGTGGCACTATCAGCAAATA
>CAYFMO010000009.1:0-2743 GCA_964344225.1 uncultured Muribaculaceae bacterium
CAGAGCCAATCCTAGAATCAATGAATGCTAATGTATTACCATTGTGGAGAAATAAGGTAAAACTTATTTACTCTCAACTAAAAGAATCAGATGCCGCTATCCTAGGCGCATCTGCCCTTGCTTGGTAATCTTGTAATGTAAAACATAACTAAAAAACGAGGCTCTTAAAGCCTCGTTTTTTAGTAGTATTTAGTTGCTAAGCTTAAGGAAGAGAGATCTCTTTCCAGTTAATACCAGCATTACCATTTCCTGTGCTTACATTGATTTCGTCTGCAGAAAGAGCCTTATTCCAAATTCGGAGCTCAGTCATCAAACCATTAAAGTAGAGATTCCTTCACCTGATTTGAACTCATTGACATAGAAAAGAGCCTCCCAAGTAATCTCAGCAGCATAGCCAAGTTTACCTGCTGTGCCATCCCATTTAGGGTAAAGACGATTGTTTGCCATAACAGCTGCAAATTTAACCGTAGTAGCTATTTGATTAACAGTTGCAGTAGCTTTAACTGGTTCTTTACCTTGCAGTGGGTTTTTTTCAGTCAAAACTAAAGATGCTTAGTCTTTATCTTCTTGACTATCACTGTCTACAGAAGAAGTCTATTTAATATAACTAGTGAGGACCTTTAAGTTACCTTCCTCAGGGCATAAGGTGAAGGATTTGCAAGTTGCTGGTAATAAGATAGTTTCACCTTGCTTAATACTAACTTTATCACTACAACAACCACCACCTTCGTCACAGGTCAGGGTACCGCTACCCTCGAGGCAGATGAAGATTACGAATGAATCTAAATCTTTAATGCTTTCGGTGTGGGGCTTATCCAGGACATAGAGGTCAGTAGTAAAATAATCGCAGTCAACTAATAAGTTGCGCTTATTCAGGTCTTCAGAATACTTTGTTCTATAGTCGGGTAGGACAGTGTAGTCAATGGCTGCCTTGGATTCTTCAGTATGAAGTTCGCGTGGCTTATCATCTAGTCCAAGCCTATTGAAATCATAAATACGGTAGGTAATATTGGAAGTCTGTTGAATTTCTGCGATGAAACACCCTGTACCTATGCTATGAACCCTCCCCGCAGGAAGAAAGAAAACATCACCAGCTTCTACCTTATAATCACAAAGTATATCAGTGATAGTATCTTTTTCTATGCTTTCAACATATTCTTTAGGTGTGATTTTCGTCTTAAAACCAGATCTAAGATGGGCATCATCATCAGCTTGGACCACATACCACATCTCTGTTTTTCCTTTTGAACCGTTATGACGTTTCCCTGCCAGCTCGTCGTCTGGATGTACCTGAATTGATAAATCATCGCGGGCATCAATAAATTTTATCAGCAAAGGAAACTCAGTACCTGTTTTAGCAAAATTCTTTTCACCGATTAACTCACCCTTGTACTCTTCAATAAGTTCAGTAATGGTGCGTCCTGCAAGTGGACCATTGGCAACAATGGACTCATCCCCCTTGACTCCAGATAGCTCCCAGCTCTCACCAATGTTTTTTTGTTGGGTTTCAATACCTTTAAAAGCAGGTATTTTCTCCCCGCCCCAAACAACTGTCTTCAATATAGGTTTAAACTTCAAAGGATACATAATATTTTTATTTATCAATTTGGTTCAATGCGAAGGCGTAGGCTCCCATAGCGATAGCCTTGCTGGCTCCTAGTTTCGAAATAGCAACTCCTATACGTTTTTGTGGGTCATATACCACTTCTTTATCGCTACCGTAAACCTTAATTTTACGAGCTTCTCCCTTTGCAAAGTCGGTAAACTCAACTTCATTATCTAGGTCATAAACCTTCATCTGAACACGGTATAGTTCTTCTCCTGAGAAAGATCGAAGTTTTCCCCTTAGAGCACCTAGAAGAGCAGGCATAATATATTTGCGAGCAGCTGTAATTCCACCGCCGATTACTATTAGACCGTCTGTAAGAGTCACAGCTGTTGCCATCGCATCGCCAGCTACAGCCCCCATCTTTGCTAAAGCCGCTGCAGCAGCATCCCGATCTCCCTCAAAAACTCCCTCAGCAATATTAAAAATGTCCACAGGTTCGAATTTATGGTCTTTGTCTCCCGAGAGTTCTGCATAAACTCTTTTGACAGCCCTTACTGAAACCCCTTCTTCTACAAAAACACTATGGTCATCTGGATGTGGAAGGCAGAAAGTTTCTACACAAGAATTATCCCCACGATTGAGCTTCCCGTCCACTATCATTCCCATACCGAAGCCAGTTCCAAAGGTGTAGCCAAGCATATTTTTATATCTCTTGCTGCTTCCTGCTGCTTCAAGGCGAGCATTGATTTCAGGCAAAAATCCAACGAGGGCTTCGCCATAAGCAAATAAGTCTCCATCATTGTTAATAAATACAGGAACGCCAAATTTCTGACTTAAAAATGGTCCGAGAGCAACTCCATCTCTAAAAGAAGGGAAGTTCGGAAGATAACCACCAATTATTCCATTGGGATAGTCTGCTGGACCAGGAAATGCAAAACTAATAGCAACAGGTTTGGTTTCTAACTTATCAATTATAGCAGAGAAACCATCTACCATTGTTTTTAAACAAAGGTCTAGATTATGTGAATTCGAAGGTAGACGTATAGGGTCTACTAAATATTCCCCTTTTTGCATGGCGCAGAACACCATATTAGTTCCACCAGCATCTAGAGTTAGTACAATTCTATTGTCATCTTTGTAATGCATATATATGTAATTTTAATAGTATATTGTTTGTCAAAAAACATATTAGTG
>CAYFMO010000009.1:2843-21333 GCA_964344225.1 uncultured Muribaculaceae bacterium
CTTTTGCCACTCTACCTGCTTCTGTTGGAATAGATCCGAATGGAGCAGGTCCATTTGTACAAGCACTTAAAAGTAAGGCTGTACATATTAAAGATATTATTTTAATATTCATAAATCCAAGGTTTTCGAACCCAGAAAATTCCTCTAGGTACAATAGTAAAATTAAAATTATAATCGTGGTTACTCCATAAGGTTCTTTCTTTTTCTGTCCTAGCTCCCCAACTATCGTAGCCTCCGATGCCAGTCTGCTTATAATCAATACAGAGCTCTACATAATCACGTGGAGTAATGTCGCAGTAATGATGTTGACGCCTAAGCACATCTTTCGCTTTTTCTGGGTCTTTTTCATCGTCAGGACTACTGTTTAACCATTGGTAGTCATATTCTACTGCTTCTTCAGAATCAAAATCTTCTACACTATTTCTCAAAGCATTAAACTCAAATTCTGTTTGTGCTACAAGAGTTAAATTGCCAATTAATAACCATTTACAATCGGTTCTATGCCCATTCTCTTGAGGCCTTATATAAGGGACGTAAGCAGCGCTTGCTGAGCTTTTCCATTTACCCATATGAGCACTGGCTTTTCTGTCCCAGTAGTTTTCGTGTGGACCTCTTCCGAAATACTCAAATTTATCTGCAGATGCAGGTAGTCTCATCCTAAATCCAATACGTGGAACTTCAGTCGGACTTTCAGAATATACTCCCTTGAAGTCAGCTTGTACTCTCATTATGCCATTAGCATATATTTGATATACAACATCATATATATTGCCCCCTGGAAGAGTGTAAATAACGTGTAAAATTGCAGAGTCATAAGCGGTAAAGGCAGAAGCAGTGGCATTAAATTCCCTTGATGCTTTTTTATATGCTTGAGTCCTTTTTGGCCAACCATTACCATAATCATTATCTGTAGGTGCACGCCAGAAATTTGGCCTTAAGCCAAAAGTATCTGCCAGATGCTCGATACTATTAACCCTATAAGAGGTAACATAGCCCTTTGTTTTATCGTAAATAAACTGCACTTTTGCTGTTTTTAAAGTAATAGTACTATCGTTTTCTTCGAGTCTAAAGTTTGCCCTCGTTTGCTTGTACTGCTTTTTAGTTGCTTCTTTAATTAAGAATTGCTCAGTTGCTACCACGTGACCTTTTTTAACAAGTGGAGTGTGCTCATTGGTTACTACCTCAAAGTTAATATAATATGGTCTACGCTTTTTTAGGCGAGGTAGCTTGATTTCAAAATCCTCTCCTTCTTGCGGAGGAGTGTTGAAATATAAAACTCCTCTTTTTATGTTTTTTCTATCCGTAAAAATGTTATAAATAACCTTATATTTACCCAAATCCGTAAAATAGAATCGGTTAAAGATATTGAACTTACCTTCTAAAGGATTTCCGGAGCTAAATTTAATATTTTGATAAATATATTTCACTTCTGTTAAGCCAGGATGTGGTTCACGATCTGGTCCAACTAGACCATCACAGACAAAATTACCATCACTAGGCATATTCTCACCAAAGTCGCCACCATAGGCCCAGTGCATAAAATTACCATCTTCGTCATATTTTGCTAACGCGTGGTCTACCCACTCCCAAATAAAGCCACCTTGAAGATGTGGATATTTATATATTTCTTCCCATTGAAGGTCAATTGACCCTGTCGAATTACCCATTGCGTGGGCGTATTCAGAAGGACATACTGGCCTGCCAGGAGATTTCTCGCCCATACGCTTAAACCAAGAAGCAGAAGGGTATTGTGGCACTATCATATCAGTATTCCAATCAAACTCTGCTCTTTCATAACATATAGGGCGATTCATTCCGTTTTTCTCTAAAGCTTTAATTTCTTTATATGCTTTGTAAAAGTTGCAGCCATTACCCCCTTCGTTTCCTAGAGATAATATAGTTACGCAAGCATAATTTCGTGTTCTATAATACATACTTCGAATACGATAAATATGATTTTCGTACCACTTCGGTTTATTGCCTAATGTTTTATTAAGGTCATAAAACATACCGTGACTTTCAACATTTGCTTCATTATAGACATAAAAACCAAGACTATCACAAAGGTCATAGAACATACGGGGTTGAGGATAATGTGAAGTACGAATAGCATTTACATTATGCTCTTTCATAATTCTTAAATCCTGAAGCATTCTTTCGCGATTTACGTAGTGTCCAGTATAAGGATCTGTTTCGTGAAGGTTGACTCCCTTGAACTTAATAGGCTTACCGTTCACAAGGAATAAGTCTCCTACTATTTCAAAACGGCGGAAACCAATATTGAAGCGAGTGTATTCTCCATCCACATTTAATAATAATGTATAAAGTTCAGGAGTTTCTGCAGACCATTTTCTAACATTTTCTATCTTGCCTTCCATTGCAGCCTTACCATCAATAACTAATGACGAATCTTTTAATATAAGTGTACCATCATTATCTAAAAGTTGATAATGTACATTTAGCTTATATTCAGGCTTTGCAGATAATTTAAGTTTAAAAATCCCATCTTCACAATTTTCATCTAGAGTGGATATAACATTGATATCGAAATCTGTATCTTGCTTTTCAGAAGAAAGATAAACATCCCTTTCAAGACCGCTAATTCGGAAAAAGTCCATACACTCTAGATAAGAACCAGTAGAATACCTGTAAATTTTAAGTAGGATTCTATTATTAGCAGAGTGAAGATAATTAGTTATATTAAATCTTGCCAAGTCTTTGGAGTTCTCATTATATCCTATTTCGTGGCCATTAACATATACATAAACACCTGATTTGGCTCCTGCTAAATTTAAATAAACCTGTCGCCCTGCCCAGCTTTCTGGGACCTCAAAATTGCGAAAATAAACTCCCGTAGGATTTTCATCTGGGATATGAGGAGGTTTAGGGTCTACTGGCATAAATTCATATCGAAAATTCACATAAATAGGAATTCCAAACCCTTGCACTTCCCAATTTCCAGGAACCTTGATATCACTCCATTCTTTAGCTTGTTCATAAGTGGTTCGAACAATACCAGTATCTAGGAGTTCTTGTGAAGGGAAGTATTTAAATTTCCAAACTCCATTAAGGTCTAAATAATTCTCACTCTCCTCAAAATTCTTTTTAACAGCATCTTCTTGGTTAGACCAAAAAATTAATTCTGTTCTTTCAGTGTTTGCATTGAGAGAAAACACCTTCATATCTTTCCAGTAAGGAGGCTTTGCTGCTATGATAGTTGGAAAAACAAATAGTAGAGCGAGCAATTTAGTTATTTGTTTCATAGTTGTTTATGTGGAAATATTTGTGTTATAATGAAAAAGACTCTCACCCTGTCTCTGGAATCATTAACAAAGGTAAGAGTCGTATCTTTATTTTAAGTAAAAGTTATTTTACGCGCTCTCCATATGTGCGGTCGGTTGTATTTACACGGATTCTCTCACCTTGATTGATAAAAAGTGGAGCCATAATAACTGCACCAGTTTCAAGAGTAACTTCTTTCATTGCGTTTGTAGAAGCTGTATCACCCTTAACTGCAGGCTCTGTGTAAGTAACCTCTAACTCAACATAGGTAGGAAGCTCACAAGTTAGACAGCGCTCCTCATCAGCAAGGAACATCATTTCTACGTGTTCTCCCTCTTTCATAAGGTCTGCGTTATCAACTAGGTCAGTACCAAGATGAATTTGTTCAAAAGTTTCTTTATGCATAAAGTTATACCCATCTTCATCTTTGTAAAGGAATTGATAAGGTCTTCTCTCAACATTGATGACATCAATTTTAACACCTGCTGTATAAGTGTTTTCAAGTATACGACCGTTTTCTAGATTACGAAGTTTTGCTTTAACGAAAGCAGGGCCTTTTCCGGGTTTCACGTGTTGGAACCATACAATTTGGCACGGTTTGCCATTGAAATCTATATAAAGACCGTTTTTAAAATCTGCTGTTGTTGCCATAAAAGATATATTTATTGATTGATTAAAGATTCAACTTTATTTTCTTCGTTTGCCATAACTAGTATTTTGTTTGCAACATCTTCAAGTAACCACTTAGGGGTAGAAGTAGCTCCACACACTCCCACTTTATCATCTTTTCTAAACCAAGCCCTATTAAGCTCGTCGCTAGAATCAATATGATAAGTCCTAATATTTACACTCTTGCACAAATCGCAAAGAACCTTTCCATTAGAACTTGCCTTGCCAGACACAAATATAATAATATCGTGCTCTATAGCAAATTTTGATAGACCTTCGTGCCTGTTTGCAACTTGTGGGCAAATTGTATTATGTGCGATTAACTGGTTAGTGCCCTTAAATCTTGCAATAGGCAACTCTCTTGCGTTTGCCATTAACTCTTCCAAACGACTACAAATTCTTGCAAATTCTGCAGGGCTTTTAGTGGTTTGACTAAAGATTTCTGTTGGGGTAGTAAGTGAAATCTCCCAATTAGCGACAGCTTCTTCAAGCATATTGATATTTTCGATAACGATAGCTGTATCTGCAGTTTGTCCCCTTAAACCTAAAACTTCAGCATGTCCAATTTTACCAAAAATTATTATTTGTCCTCGACCAAGTTGCTGGTGTTTAAGGTAGGTTTCTTTTATCCTTTTTTGAAGTTTTAGGACAACTGGGCACGTACAATCGATAATTTCAAAACCCAATTCTTCTGCTCTTAGATAAGTATTAGGATGCTCTCCGTGTGCTCTAATTAATAGTAGCTCTCCTTTTGCATCAACCATATCGTCAAGATCATCCTTATCAATAGTAACAAGTCCAAGGCCCTCAAGTCTTGAAAGCTCAGAGTCGTTGTGCACAATTGCACCTAAGGAATATAGGCGATTTTTGTCGGTGCTAATAGATAATTTCTCTTCAGCCTTTCCTATCGCTCTTATAACTCCAGCGCAAAACCCAGAGTTCGGATCAATTTCAACACTGACGCTCATCTTGTGATAAATTCTTAATTATTTTATCCACCCAGACCAATTGTTGTTCCATTGTCATATTTGTATTATCTAGAACAATTGCATCTTCTGCTTGGCTAAGTGGAGAAGTTTCTCTATGGGAATCTATATAATCTCGTTCTTGTAAGTTTTTGTATACATCTTCTAGTTTTACTAATTCTCCCTTAGCCAATAGCTCTGCTGCCCTTCTTTTAGCGCGAACCATAGGGTCTGCAGTCATAAAAATTTTCAATTCGGCATTAGGAAAAACAGTAGTCCCGATGTCTCTTCCGTCCATTACGATTCTTTTTTTCTTTCCAAACTCTCTGAGTTTTAGATTGACGTAATCTCTAACGAAAGGAATAGTTGCTATTGGGCTTACCTTATTAGAAACAGCAAGTGTACGAATTTCCTTTTCGACACAACGGTCTCCCATAAATAATTCGCTTCCTTTCCCCGTGTTTCTAAAATTTAGGTCTAAATTAGGTAGATTTGCCTCTAAAGAAACTAAATCAATTTCACAGTCATCTGATATAAAACCATTCTCAATGGCAAAAAGAGTAACGCCCCTATACAACGCTCCAGAATCCAAATATAGGAAGGAATAATGTGAGGCAATGAGCTTTGCAAATGAGCTTTTGCCAGTGGATGAGTAGCCATCAATAGCTATAATTATATCAGGTATCTGCATTACTTATATAATTAGGGGAAACAAAAATACAAATTTTTGTGCAAACGCCCAAAATTCTCGATATTTGTATTTCAAAATTTATAGAGAAATGAAAATTTTAATTATTGATGATGAAAGAGCGATTAGAAATTCGCTAAAAGAAATATTTATTGACGAGGGTTATAAAGTAGATGTAGCAGAAGATGGCATTGAAGGTGTTGAGAAGGCATCAAAAGAAAAATACAATATTATTTTTTGTGATATTAAGATGCCTAATATGGATGGAATTGAAGCTTTGAGCAAGCTTACAGAAGTGGCACCAGATAGTGCGATTGTTATGATATCTGCCCATGGCGATATAGAAACAGCTGTTGAGTGTATTAAAAATGGCGCTTTTGATTTCATTGAAAAACCGCTAGATCTAAATAGAATTTTTATTACGGTCAAGAATGCAACAGAAAAAGTAGATCTTATAAAGGAAACAAAAACTCTGAAAAAGAGAGTTTATGGTGCTCATGAAATGATAGGTGAGTCTGCTCCTATGCTTCATATTAAAGAAATGATAGATAAAGTTGCTCCAACAGATGCTAGAGTTATGATAACAGGGGCAAACGGTACAGGTAAGGAGCTGGTAGCCAGAAGTTTACATGAAAGAAGTAATAGAGCAAAAATGCCTTATATTGAAGTAAACTGTGCTGCTATACCTTCCGAACTGATTGAGAGCGAGCTTTTTGGTCACGAAAAAGGAGCCTTTACCTCTGCAATAAAACAGCATAAAGGGAAATTTGAACAAGCAGATGGTGGAACATTATTTCTTGATGAAATAGGCGATATGTCGTTAGCGGCTCAAGCAAAAGTTCTAAGAGTTCTTCAAGAGAAAAAACTATCTAGAGTAGGTAGTGATAAAGATATCGTCGTTGATGTTAGAGTATTAGCTGCAACAAATAAAAATATTAAGGAAGAGATAGAAAAGAACACTTTCCGTGAAGACCTATACCATCGAATAAGTGTTATTGAAATCCACGTCCCAAGTCTAGATGAAAGAAAAGATGATATTCCATTACTAGTAGACTACTTCTTGCATCAAGTAGCAGAGGAGTCTGGTATGCAAGCAAGGCCTATTACAGATGAGGCAATGGGACTTTTAGTAGATAAGAGCTGGACTGGTAATGTGCGTGAGCTTAGAAATGTTGTAGAAAGATTGCTAATTCTTTCAGGTCCAACAATTACAGCAGATGACGTTCGCAGTTACGTATACTAAATATTACACAGTAACGGTATAGATTCTTAGCAACTCTAATCTTGATATTTTGGAAGGGTAACAGTAAAGCTGGCGCCCTTTAATCCGAATGAGTGCTTGTAAGAAATCTCGCCATTACATTTTTCCACAATACTTCTACATATAGCTAGGCCCAAACCAGAGCCACCACTCTTAGTTGAAAAGTTAGGAGTGAATAGTTTTTCTTGGTTATCTTCATCGACTCCTGGACCATTATCATCGAAAACAATGTCGTAGTAGCCTTCCTTAATGCTATTTCTAAGACAAACCACGATTTGACCTTTTTCAACTTCACGCCCTTCCTCCTTTGCTTCTCTTTGTGCATTTTCTATAGCTTGAGTTGCATTGGTTAATAAGTTTACAAAAACACGAATAAGTTGAGGTTTAGGAGCCAAAACGATAGCCTTCTCCATTCCCATATAGACAATTTCCATATTGTCTTTATTGTCAAAAATTACGAGTTGTTCACTTAGTATCTCATTCAAATCAATGACACTAGGGTCTTCACTATATAGTTGTGCAAAAGTTGAAAACTCGTTTGCTGTGTTAGATAGAATATCTATATGCTCAAGCACAACCTTAGAAACATCATCGAATCGTTCTGTCCAATCAGGGTTGTTATTGTCTTTTAGTCTTATAAGTTGCTGAATTTTAAGCTTAATAGGAGTTAAAGGATTTTTGATTTCGTGTGCTACTTGACGAGCCATTTCACTCCAAGCCTTATCCCTCTCATCTTGAGCCAGTTGTTTGGTACTATCTGAAAAAACAGTAACCATTTTATTGTATTTATCAACAATCGCAGAAATCTCATCTTTTCTATTGTATTCAATCTGCTCAAGATTACTAAGATCTGCAGTACTCATTTTCTTTGCCATATTTGCCAGAGGTTTAAATATAGCGTCAACAACGTGGGTGCTGAAGAAAACAGAAGCTACAAGAAGAATAATGAAAAGGTTAAAAATCAATGCTGTATGAATTGCGGTTTCAGCAGAGAAAAATGTATTTATATATGGGAAAGGAGAGGATAATATTGCAATCATATCTCCCTCTCCGTTGAATACAGGAGCATAAATCGAGTAGAACTTATATCCATTAAGGTTTTCTTTATGAATATAGAAGTGTTTATTAAGATTAACAATATTGTGATAAGCCTGCCCATCGACTCTATTGCCCACAACCATTTTCTCAAAGACTTCAGGAGTTGTAGAAAGAAGTACTGTCCCACACGGTTTATATAAGGTAATATCTGCCTTTGTTATATTAGCTACCTCTTCAAAGCCATTGGCAAAGTCATTAGTAAGAAGCTCGCTTGTAGACTGCAAATATCTAACTTTAGTCTCAAAATGGGCCACAAGTGTATTAATATGGTTAGACATTAGTCTACTCATATTTAGCTCATTTCTCTGAACCACATAACTTATACTAACAGCAGTAATACTGCCAAGAATGACAAACGAAGAGAGTATGATAATTGAATTTATTCTTGCCCTATAGTAGTTTGTTTCAAATAGGACCTCCTTTTGCTTAGGTACAATGAAAAAGTAGATCAAGCCCCACAGAATAAGGAAAATAAAGGAGTAGTAAGCAAATAAGCCCAAGAAGGTTTCAGATCTTCTTGAAATTATAATTATCTCATCCTGCCCAATAGTCTCAATGAAATGATAATGGTCATTTATTTTGAAATGGTTGGTTGCGGTTGTTCTAAGGTATGTTTGTAGGTCAGTTGAAATTAAAGTAGGATATGCATAACTTCCCTTAAAAGTAGTCAGTTTTTCTCCTTTATATTTTGCATAAGAATAGAACGAAGGAATACTGATATCACTTGTTTTAGAATATTGTCCGAGAACGCTGTAATAACCTCTTTCTTCACGACCAGACTTTGACTTCAGGTCTATAATCATTCGAATGACGCCCTTTTCGGGATGATAATAAATGAATAGTCCAGAATAACTAACTTGTCCACTTCTATCCTCAAAATATGTAAATCTAGAATTAGGGGTTATTCTATTGCCAAATTGTACGAGCTGGTTAAATATTGCAATGCCTTTAGTGTCTTCTTCTTTAATTATTTTTACACCAACATTATAGTTGCTCATAGAACGACTAATGTAGTACTCAGATATCCTGCTTTCAACTAATTCAACGCCACTATCAGAACTAAGCAAAAGAAATATATAGGAGTCATTTGCTATAGCATCTTCAATGGTCTTTAATTGGATTTCTACATATAAGTCTCGATTTAGAGCAAGCCTATTGGCCCAAATTTCAGCCTTGTCCTCTTCCTTCTTAAAACCCCAATATGTTGAGGATACTCCAAAATAAATAGTTCCAACCAGAGCCACAATTAGACTGAAGCGGATTCCATTAAGCTTAAATTTGAGATTAAAAAGATCTTGAAAAAAAGGTTTTAAACTGACTAATTGGTAAGGTAATGTAATAAATAGTGTTGCGTATGAAATATAACTTATAATTCCATATTTGCTTTTATCGTTCCAGTAAAAAATATCAAAATTAATATTAGAGTTCAATACCAGACTCTTGAAACCTAGGTGCATTATTACTATAGTGCCAATAATTGCTGCAGAGGCTAGTAAAAAAACAACCCACTGAAGAGGACGCTTATATTTATTCTGCTTATTTACAAAGTTTAGTATTGGTAAATGCATAAAGCAGGTGGAGATTACAAGCCCCACGACTAAGGCATTAATCAATATTAAGTCTCCAAAGGATTTTAAGAAATCACCATCAGCATATATTGCGGGCGAGAAAAAGCTATTAACATTTTGCACCTGTTTTCCCCATTGATAGGCCACAGTAAAAATTAATACAAGAATCACAATTACAGAAAAATAAGCCTTGAAAGAACGGTGCCCGTATAAAAATACTATAGCCGTAAGGGCAACAAATAGAAGAGTAAGCCACTTTAGAGCAGAATTTGTCTGAATAATCTTAGCTTGACTACCATCAAATATTATTCGAAAGAGTGGATAATCATTTAAGGTGACTACTGTTCCTCCTGTATCATTAATAGGATGAACGGTGTATCTTGCTGAGAGTTTTAATGCATTATTGACACCATTTTCTGCTTTATTGGGATTTTCAATGAGGTCATTTTTTATCTCAAGGCCGGCTATAATGTGAGTCGCATAATCAAGACTAATCTTCTTTATAATATACCACTTTGGTCCAAGATTGAGATATGTATAATGTTCCTCAACTTCGTGAATAGGGGAGCAAATTTGATTATGTGAGCCAGTAAGCCTGTTAAAAAGGAATTTACAACTAATGTCGTCGTTAAAAATATTAAACTGATTATTCCAAGATTCTAAAGAGTCATTTACGTACCTGTAGATAACCATATCTTTAGGTAAATCATTAAAAATCAAAGGCTCATTGATATTTGCTTCAACCGCCACAGCAACGTAGGTCTCAAGTTTTTCAATTCTTTTCTCAACGCGTTTTTCTATTACCTTAGCGACCATATCAGTATTGGCACTCCCGATATTGCCAAGTATTGACAACAGCAGAGATACTATTGCCAAGCCTAATAGTATCGTGTAACCTTTAGTTTTTATGAAGTTGCTAAAATTCATATTTATTCGTGGTGATAGGGTTCGCCCCTCATAATTGTAAATGCCCTATAAAGTTGCTCAACAAAAATAACTCTTACCATTTGATGTGAAAAAGTCATTTTTGAAAGCGAAATTTTACCCGAAGCCCTTTCATAAACCTCATTAGAAAATCCATAAGCGCCACCTATAACAAAAACAATATCCTTGCCACCCAAGTTAATTTTTTTTGACAAAGCTTCTGCCCATTTCGTTGATGAATACTCTTTACCGCGCTCATCTAAAAGTATTACATCATCATTAGCTTTTAGTTGTTTTAGAATTAATTCCCCTTCCTTTACTTTTATCTGGTCAGTTGATAAAGCAGAGACATTTTTAAGCTCAGGAATCTCCACTATCGAAAACGGTACATAGTGTTTCAACCTAGACAAATATATATCCAAACCATCCTTTACCCACGACCTATCCGTTTTCCCAACCGTTAAAAGTGTAATTTTCATACAAATTTGATTTATAATCAAAGATACGAGTAGCAAATATAATAATCTGATTTTAATTTTTCCATTAAAATGCAATGATTATAAGTAATGGATTTTCTGGCGTGAAATTTGCAAGCAAAATAGCTTGGAAACAGGTGAGACTTATGCTAAAATACGTATTGATATCTGTAATTGCTCTATTCTCTATACCCAATATTGTTAATGCGCAAGATGAGGGTTACGATGTTTTCGTGCCAATTTCCAAGTATATATCAAAAGGGGATGTTGAGAGTTTGTCTGCGTGGTTTTCAGATAATTTAGAGGTTACGATACTTTCAGATACCAATAGTTCAAGCAAAAGTCAGGCAAAACAAATCCTAAATTCTTTCTTTAAAGTCTATACTCCGCGTTCTTTTAAAATATCTCACACAGCGAGTAAATACAATATGAAATACGCCCTCGGCACCTTAAATGCGGGTGGCGAAGTCTTTTTAGTTACATTATTTGTAAGGATGAAAGATTCTGGATTTATAATCCAGCAACTCAAAATAGAAAAAATCGACTAGACTATTTCTTTCTTAAATATATCTGTATAGGGCAACCCAAGAAATCAAATTTTGATCTAAGCTTATTCTCCAAGAATCTTTTGTAAGGTTCTTTCACGTATTGTGGAAGATTACAGAAGAATGCAAAAGAAGGGCTTCTTGTAGGTAGTTGGGTTATATACTTAATCTTTATATACTTACCCTTCCAAGCAGGTGGTGGGTAATTCTCAATTTCGGGCAACATTTCGTCATTGAGCTTAGAAGTAGGAATTTTGCGCGAATAATTATCGTAAACGTGGGTTGCAGCTTTTAGTACATCCATTATTCTCTGCTTGTTAGTTGCAGATGTAAAGATAATAGGAACATCAGTAAATGGAGCAAGTCTTTCCTTGATTGCTTCGGTATACTCTACCATAGTATTACTGTCCTTCTCAATTAAGTCCCATTTGTTGACCACAACTACGCACCCTTTCCTGTTTTTCTGGATGAGATTATAGATACTCATATCTTGTGATTCAACGCTGGTTTCTGCATCAATCATAAGTATACAAACATCAGAATTCTCAATTGCACGAATTGATCTTATTACAGAGTAGAACTCTAGGTCTTCATTGACCTTTGTCTTCTTCCTCATACCTGCAGTATCTACAAGTATGAATTTATGTCCATATTTATTGTAAAGAGAAGCAATAGAGTCTCTAGTTGTTCCTGCAATAGGTGTTACTATATTGCGTTCCTCTCCTAGTAGGGCATTGGTAAGAGATGATTTCCCAACATTGGGTTTACCTACAATAGTGAAATGTGGCAATTCTGGATAATCATCGACATTCTGGTCTTCTTTCGGAAGTTGTTTTACGATTTCATCCAGTAAATCTCCAGTACCGCCACCATTAGCAGCAGAAATGCTCCAAATTTCTCCAAGGCCTAGAGAATAAAACTGGTAAGAATCATAAATTTTTGAACCAGTATCAACTTTATTACACGCAACAACTACGGGCTTATTGCTTTGCCTAAGAAGAGTAGCGATTTCTTCATCATAGTCCGTAACGCCCGTTTCTGCTTCAACAACGAACAAAACAAGGTCAGCCTCCTCAATAGCGAGCTCTACTTGTTTACGTATTTCTTCCTCAAAAATATCATCAGACTTTGATGTATACCCACCAGTGTCAACAACGGAAAACTCTGTCCCGCACCATTCGCATTTACCATAATGCCTGTCACGGGTAACTCCATGAGTTCCGTCAACAATTGCTTGTCTCATCCCGACAAGACGATTAAATAAGGTGGACTTACCAACGTTAGGTCTACCTACTATAGCTACTAGACTCATAATTTTATTCCTCTTTTTTTGAATAAGCATCACAGTCGTGACTCTCGTCACATTCTGTTTCGCCACAAGACAAAGGTACTTTTTCTGGCTTCTTACTCCAGAGCTTCATCTCGTCATATCTTGCGCATCTAATTCCGCGCTTTCTCATTTCTTTATTACCTCCCACATCAGTTTCTGGGAACTTTCCATCTTTTCGGAAAATGATATTAAAGCAAAGTCCAAAAACACTTATTCCCACTAGGATAAGGGCTGCTATAAATAATTTCATTTTATTGTAAAAAGTATGAGCTTATCGGCTCATTGTTATATATATTATTGATAATTTGAGCAAAAGTATCAGTCATCGATAGAACTTTGATTTTGCTCTTATCTATTGAATCATCATTTTTAAGTGGAATTGTATCCGAAACAAGAACTTCTTCTAAATCGGAACTCGCTATTCTATCATATGCAGGACCTGAGAACACGGGGTGGGTAGCACAGGCTCTTACACTTTTTGCACCCATCTTTTTCAACACTGTCGTTGCTTCACATAGAGTTCCAGCAGTGTCAATCATATCATCTACAATTATGATGTTTTTACCTTCCACGTCTCCAATTGCTGTAATGGAATCTACAACATTTGCTTTAGCTCTTGTTTTATGACAAATTACAACTGGGCAATTTAGGTGTTTTGCATATGCGTTCGCTCTTTTTGCACCTCCCATATCAGGAGCTGCAATTGCTAAATTCTTAATTTTTAAACTAGCAAGATATGGAATAAATACTGCGCTAGCATATATGTGGTCCACAGGTATATCAAAGAATCCTTGAATTTGGTCTGCGTGTAGGTCACAAGTCATAACACGGTCACATCCTGCAGCAGTAAGAAGATTAGCTACTAATTTTGCACCAATTGAAACTCTTGGTTTATCTTTTCTATCTTGACGCGCCCATCCATAGTAAGGCATAACAGCTATTACTTTGTATGCAGAAGCTCTTTTGGCTGCATCTACCATTAAAAGAAGTTCAAATAAGTTTTCTGTTGGAGGGTATGAAGATTGCACTATAAAAACCGTAGCACCTCTAACACTTTCAGTGAAAGAAGGTTGGAACTCACCATCGCTAAATGTTAATACATCAGAACTTCCTAAGTCCATATTGAGCGCTTCAGCAACTTTTGTTGCAAAATCTCTAGATGCCCTACAAGCAAAGATTTTCAATTGATGTCTACTGTGCATTTTTATAAAGGTTTATGAGGTTATTAGTTTAGTTGCTTTAGATTGTTTAATACTGATTCGATATAATCTAAAATTTCTTCTTTTCCCCTTCCGTCTTGAGCAGAACTCACGAAGAATGGGGGCATCTCTTCCCAATACTCCAAGATTTGTTTACAATTTTTCTCTACTTGAGCCTTTAATACATTTGGACCGCTTTTATCACCTTTTGTGAAAACAATTGCAAAAGGAATTTGACTTTGTCCAAGCTCAATTAGGAAATCCATATCTATTTGACCTATATCGTGCCTTGAGTCAATTAGGACAAAAAGCATAACCATCTCTTCAGAGTGAGTGATATAGTTTCGAATAACTTGTTCTAGTTTATGCTTTCCTGTTTTTGACAATTTAGCATAGCCATAGCCAGGGAGGTCGACTAGATACCATTCTCTATTGATTAAGAAGTGATTGACAAGCCTTGTCTTGCCAGGTTTGCCAGAGGTCAAAGCTAGTTTTTTTTGGCCTGTAAGCATATTTATAAGAGAAGACTTTCCCACATTTGACCTGCCGATAAAAGCAAATTCAGGAAACCTTTGCTTGGGTTTCTCTGAAATTCTTGTGCTACTTCCAGCAAATAAAGCTTCGGTGATTTTCATTATTTGTTAGTATCTCCAATCAACGGGCAAATATAGGCAAATTTTTATTTCTATGAAAGAATGGTTTAATCAAGAATATTTTATAAATTTGTGTGGATGGAATCTATGATAAAGTTATGGAAAAGGAAAGTTTAGATTTGTTTGAATTTCAAACGAAGTTGAAGAAAGGGATTGAGGGTCTTTTTCCTGCAAAAACTTGGCTAAGAGCTGAAATCAGTGCTATAAAAGCTCGTTCGGGCAGTCACTGCTATTTAGAATTATCTCAAAGCGACTCAAAGGGTCTAGTAGCAAAAGCTTCGGCCGTAATTTGGGCGTCAAAATTCAGGTTGCTTTCTCCATATTTTGAATCAGTAACTGGGGAATCTCTTGGGGAGGGTATGAAAGTCTTGATTGAGGTTCAGGTAAATTATAGCCAACTTTATGGCTTTACCTTAGTAGTCAGTGATATAGACCCAGAGTACACTATAGGAGAAAAAGAAAGACAGCGCCAATTAACTATTGAGCGTCTTAAAAAAGAAGGCTTGTTGGAATTACAAAAAGAGTTTAAACTACCTTCTTTGCCAGAGCGATTTGCTGTTATTTCTGCTGAAGACGCCGCTGGTTATAGGGACTTTGTACGCCATTTGGAAGCTAATCCATATGGCTTTTATTTTGATTTTCAGCTCTATCCTGCGCTTATGCAAGGAGCATTATGTCCAGAGTCAATTATTGCAGCATTAGACGAGATCTTGGCCTCAGGCCTTTCATATGACGCTGTATTGATTTTACGTGGTGGGGGTTCTAAATTAGACCTTGCTTGTTACGATGACTATGACTTAGCAAGTGTAATAGCTCAATACCCTCTACCAATTTTGACGGCAATAGGACACGATCAAGATTATCATATTTGTGATATGGTAGCTCATCTCCATTTAAAAACCCCAACGGCTTTAGCTGGCGAGCTCATTTCAATGTATGAGTCAGAAGATGCAATGCTAACTTCTTATCGTGATAGAGTGCTCATTGCTGCAAAATCAAAGATACAGTCTTTTGAGTCTCATATACTATTGCTGAAATCAAGGCTAAGAAATGCATTTATATATAAGATTTCTGCAATGGAGTCAAAGGTTGAGCTTCTAATGACAAGAATAGCGGGAGCGGATCCTAGAGCAATTTTAAAAAGAGGATATGTACTTGCTTTAGACGATAAAGGAGTCGTAATGAAGGCCGCTGGAAACAGGCGAGTTGGAGAAAGGCTTAGTATGATGTTTCATGACGGAGTATTGGAATGTAAAGTAGAAAATGTTAGAATTAAATAGATATGGGAAAAGCTGATTTTGAATATGCAAAGGCAGTGGAGGAGTTAGAAGCAATTGCTGCAAAAGTGGAAAATCCACAAACTAGTATTGAAGATATTGAAAAATATGTTGCTCGCTCTGAGGAGCTTGTTAAGGCTTGTCGTGAATACCTTAGGGGAGCGAGAGAAAGATTAGATGCTATTGATAAAGAGGAATAATACTAACTGTAAAATCAGTAAACAAATATGGCAGTTAAAAAAAATAAAATGATTTATGATTTTGACTCGTGGCTACTTCCATACAAGGATAAAATTGATGCTAGGAGTGAGAAAGTGAAGGCAGAAATTGAGAAATTGGGTCTTAATGGTTCTTTGTCTCAAGCGATGAATAATCATTTATATTATGGGCTTCATCGTGATGAAGAAGACAATTGGGTTTTTCGCGAGTGGGCCCCTAATGCAAATAAAATTTACTTAATAGGCGAATTTAATAATTGGAACAGAAGCGATGCTTTTGCCTTAAAGCCTATAGGTGGTGGTAATTGGGAATTAATACTTCCATCGATGTTTTTGGATCATGGCACTTTATATAAATTACATATAGAGTGGTCTGGTGGGGCAGGAGAGAGGATTCCTGCTTATGCTCGTCGAGCAGTTCAAGACCCAGAGACTAAGCAGTTTTGTGCACAAGTTTGGGAGCCAGCTAAACCATATGTGTGGAAAAATCCTTCTCCCAAGAAAAGGAATAATCCTACAATATATGAGTGTCATATCGGTATGGCTACTGAAGAGGAGAAAGTTGGAACATTCGAAGAGTTTCGCTTGAAAGTTTTGCCTATGATTGCGGACTTAGGTTATGATACTATTCAAATAATGGCATTGCAAGAGCACCCTTATTACGGGTCCTTCGGTTATCAAGTATCAAATTTCTTTGCATTAAGTTCTCGTTTTGGTACTCCAGAAGAGTTTAAGGCACTCGTAGATGATGCTCACGGTTATGGCATTGCCGTAATTATGGATATTGTACATTCGCATTCGGTTGATAATGAGCTTGAAGGACTTGGTCGTTTTGATGGATCTGAGACTTTATATTTCTATGATGGTCCACAAGGCCGTCATCCTGCTTGGGGCTCAAGATGCTTTAATTATGGGAAGGATGAAACCAAGTGCTTTCTATTATCCAATTGTAAGTTTTGGTTAGAAGAATATAATTTAGATGGCTTCCGTTTCGACGGAGTTACTAGTATGCTGTATTGGAATCACGGCTTAGGTGTAGATTTCGTTGGCTACGATATTTATTTCAATGATGGAGTAGATGAAAGTGCCGTTACTTATTTGGCGCTAGCAAATGTTTTGACTAAAGAAGTGAATCCCAATGCCATTACTATTGCTGAGGATGTGAGCGGAATGGCTGGACTGGCAGCGCCACAGCTTCACGGAGGAGTTGGTTTTGATTTCCGAATGAGTATGGGGGTGGCTGATAATTGGATAAAATGGATAAAAGAGTTATCAGATGAACAGTGGAGTATGGGTGAGATGTGGTGGCAACTTACAAATAAGCGAGCGGATGAAAAAACCATAAGTTATGCTGAGTGCCATGACCAGGCGATGGTTGGAGATAAAACTATAATATTCCGCCTTATTGATGCAGAAATGTATACTTCAATGAACAAAGATTCACAATCTTTGGTGGTGGAAAGAGGAGTTGCGCTTCATAAGATGATAAGACTTGTAACTATTGCTACTTCTGGAGACGGCTATCTGAATTTTATGGGTAATGAATTTGGCCATCCAGAGTGGATAGATTTCCCTAGAGAAGGAAATGATTGGTCTTATAAATATGCAAGAAGGCAATGGTCTTTGGCAGAGCCAGACTACTTGAGATACAAATATTTGCGTAATTTTGACAAGGCTATGGTGACTTTTGCGCGCCAAGAATGCATTTGGGACGAAAAACCAGAACTCTTAGTTCAAGATGAAGAGAAACAAATTCTTATTTTCATCCGAAATAATTGTATCTTTGCATTCAATTTCAATCCATTGTCTTCATTTACTGACTATGGATTTGCAGCACCAGCTGGAAAATATGTGTCAGTATTAAATTCAGATGAGAGTGAATTTGACGGTTTTTCTAGGATTAAGACTAATGAAGAACACTTTAGCTTAGCAAAGAAAAATCCGAATGGCAATCCTAAGTACAAGGATAGCCTGTATTTATATTTACCTAGTAGAACAGCAATTGTTCTTAAAAAACTTGATTAACACATAAAAACAAATCTTATATGTCTTATCTTAAATTCAACAAGTCTGAACTTGTAAACTTGTCTTACTCGCTTAAACGTGAGATATTAGTTGCAAATAAGACCGGTGCATACTGTAATAGTTCAATTATAGCCTGCAACACAAGACGCTATCACGGACTACTGGCAGTACCGGTAGATGAGCTAGGAGGGGGAAAGTATATGTTGCTTTCTGCACTTGATGAAAGTTTAGTCCTTGCAGGTAAACAATTTAACCTTGGAATTCATTGCTACGGTGAGACTTATGAACCTAGAGGACATAAATACATTGTAG
>CAYFMO010000010.1:0-19452 GCA_964344225.1 uncultured Muribaculaceae bacterium
CGTAGTGGCTCCAAATGTTATTCCTGCTATGTATTCTTTATGTTCTGCTTGTAGGGTTTCTGCTAATTTTGTTGCTGGTCCTATACAGACCAAAAGCACACCTGTTGCCAATGGATCAAGGGTTCCAGCGTGACCAACCTTGAGTTTTTTCTTCCCAAAATGCCGAACAGCTACAAACTTCACCTTACGAATAACATCTGCTGAAGTCCAGCGATAAGGCTTATTAATAGGTATAATTATCCCCTCAGGATAGTCTTCAATCTTCCTGCTAACAAATTCAGTGTTTGGCGTAATAATCTTAGCCATTGATTTTATCAACACGTCTCTGATGACGACCACCTTCAAATTCAGCCTTAAGCCAAGCTTCAGTAATCTTAACCACTGTCTCGAATGAAATAAATCTAGCTGGCATAACTAGCACATTAGCATTATTATGCTGTTTAACAAGTTCACCGATTTCTGGAGTCCAAGCTAGACCAGCACGAATCCCCTTATGGTGGTTAAGAGACATCGCCATCCCATTTCCAGTACCACACATTGCAATACCCGCATCAACCTCGCCAGCTTCAACTGCTCTTGCAAGAGGATGAGCCACGTCAGGATAATCCATGCTTTCGGTTGTATCAGTGCCAAAGTTTACCATTTCATATCCTTTTGATACTAGATACTCAATAAGAGCATCCTTATAATCAACACCTGCATGGTCGCAGCAAATACCGATTTTCATTTTTGTTTCCATTTTATATAATTATTTACCCAAAGGGTGATGTGAAATAATATCTTTATGCCAAGTGGAAGTATCCAAATGGGTGTAAATTTCAGTTGTCAATATACTTTCATGCCCAAGTAGCTCCTGCACTGCTCTTAAATCAGCTCCATTTTCAACCAAATGGGTAGCAAAAGAATGACGAAACGTGTGCGGAGAAATTTCTTTAGTAATACCGGCTTCTAGACATTGCTTCTTAACCATATTAAACATAGAAATCCTACTCAACCTAGTACCATTCCTATTAACAAATAAATAATCCATAGAAACAGATAGCCCAAAATCTTGACGCACAGCCAAATAACTATACAAGGCATCAATTGCTGGCTCCCCTAGTGGTACCAATCGTTGTTTACTTCCCTTACCCAAAACTCTTAAAAATGCATCATCAAAAAAGATATCCGAAATCCTCAAATTTACAGCTTCAGAAACCCTTAAGCCACAACCATAAAGGACCTCCAAAATAGCCCTATCCCTAAGTCCCTTTGGCGTTGCCAAGGAAACTGACTCCAAAATCGACACAACCTCTTCTACAGATAAAACTACTGGTATATATCGGCCTATTTTTGGTGTATCAACCTTATCACAGGGATTTTCCTCAATATAAGACTCTAGAATTAACCATTTGAAAAATGACTTTAGTGAACTTAACACCCTTGCTTGAGTTCTTTTAGATTTAGATTTAAAGGTTTCAAGATATTTAATAATATCTTTTGAGCTTATTTTTGTCGCATCTCTATCTACAAAAGACAAAAAAGCCTTAAGGTCAGAGCAATACGACGACACAGTATTATGCGACATCGCTCGCTCCACCTTAAGATAATATTCAAAGTCTTTTATAAAACCAGAGTTCGGCATAAAATCCTATAGAGTAGAATAATTCCTACCGTATGAAAGCATCTGCTCTAAATAATTATCATTGTACACAATCTTATAATCTACGACCTTACCGCCTTTTTCAACTGGAACTATATCTGGATTGATAAAACCACCATAAGGTTTTAGACCAAGGGCATCATAACGTTCCTTAACTTCCTTATGAAGAACAGGGTCAATATTAATTGCATAAGTTTCTACTAATGACTTTGCCGCCTCGTAGTCTCCTTCTGACTTAATACGCTGAACCTCAGCAAGTAACTCCCCAAAAAGTCCCCTTAAGGCCTCATAATCATTAACTACGAAATAAGTCTTCCCGTCACGGACTTTCTTTTCGATTATTTTATCATCCTTGCCATTCTCATAGCACCACTCTGCAATTAGCTTACGGTTTTGCATATGAGCTTGAGTATTTTGTTTACCTAACTCAACACGAGTAAATTGAACAAAAATACCATTTCTAATATAATTCGAATAAGCTGCTTTATATGCATCCTTATTAGGTAAAACTCCTAGTTCAACCAGCTTAGGATCAGCCATGAAATAGAGTCCAAATAAATCAGCACGCGATTCTTCAATAGCTGAACTATATTCTCCCAAAGCATTTGGAGAAGTAGTAGGAAGGAGTTGACCTGAACCATGGCCTAAACACTCATGAAGGTCGGTATGGACACTACTAGTTAGAGCACCATACTCTTTTTCAAATTCAATTTCTTCTTCCGACCAAGCATATTCAGTAAGAGTACTTGTAGGAGCCTCTTTAGATGCAGCATCGTAAGCTGCCGTAATATTAGCAATAGTAACAGACTTAGAACCATGATGTTTTCTAATCCAGTCAGCGTTTGGAAGGTTTATTCCAATTGGAGTATATGGATAGCAATCACCTGCTATACAAGCAGTATTGATAACTTTTGCTGTTACTCCCTTAACTTCTGCCTTCTTAAATCTTGGGTCTACTGGTGAGTTATCCTCAAACCATTGAGCATTATCACTAATTAACTCAGTTCTTGCTGATGCCTCTGCATCTTTAAAATTGATAACTGCTTCCCAAGTTGCCTTACGTCCTAGTGGGTCTCCATAGTCCTCAACAAAACCATGAACAAAATCAACATCTCCCGCAGTCTCACCTACCCAAGCAACATTAAAATCATCCCAAAGCTTCAAATCACCTGTTTCATAATATTTTACAAGTGTTTGGATATAATCTTTTTGCACTTGATTCTCTGCAACTTCTGCAGCCTTTAATAGTTCTTCAGACATTTTTTCTAGAGCTGGTCCATACAAACCACCAACTTTATATACCTCCTCATAAATCTTCCCGTCTACACCCTTAACTAGCTTACTATTAAGACCATATGAAATAGGAGTCTTATCATTAGGGTCTACCATAGCAGCATAGAATTTTTCAACCTCATCCCTAGTAACTCCTTCATAGAAATTAACTGCTGATTCAGCTACAATATCTCCTTCTTTATTAGTAGACTTTCTTTGTGGGGCAATTGTAGGGTCATATATAATAGGTAAAAGCTCTGCACATTTTGCTTCATCCCCCACTGCTACCATTAAAGACTGGAAATACTCCTGTGAGCATTCAGGGAAAAACTTATCTTCTGCATAGTGGTGGTGAATACCATTGCTAAAAAACACTCTCTTTGCATAAACTAAAAAATCCTGAAACTCTTGTGACTCACGATCACCTTTATAGTTCTCAAGAATATTCTCAAGAACTCTTCTTACAGGAAGATTATACTCATAGTTTTGCGCCCAAATAATATCACGACCATACTTAGCTGACTCGCTCAAATGGTAGATATACTCCTTTTGCTGAAGACTAAGATCATCCCATCCTGGAATTTGGTATTTCATTACCTTAAGATCAGCAAACTCATCAACAAGAAACTTAAAATCCTCTGACTCCTTGTTGCCACAAGAAATAAGGCCTAGGGCCAAGCTTGAAAAAGCTAACATCTTTGTAAATATTTTCATTTTTTATAAATTATTGATTATTCGATTGACATACCGCACAAAGATACGAAAATGCAAAGAAATAATTATCTTTGCAAGAACAAATACTTGACTAAGCAAATGAATAGATTTATTTACATATTTTTATTTTGTATTTCACTAAGTTTCGTCTCTTGTGAAAAGCATAGTCCATCATTTGATAATAGGACCAAAATCAGAGTTTCATTATCAGACCTTAAAAGAGATAAGGTAATGCTACTGTACTCAGCTGGCTTTAATAACCTAAGCCCTTATCTTATTGAAGATATGACAGAGTTAGAAGAAGGATTGGTTTATCCTAAATATAGTTCAAAAGGAGCCATTTTAATTTTTGGCAGGCATACTAAACTGAATGGTAAATACGATATTGAATCCAGACCTTGTCTAATACATATGTACAAAGACGAAAAAAAGGGTATAGTTAAAGAGGTCTTACTCCTTTTCAATAGTAGTACCAAAGCTGCAGACAAGGAAACTATGACTGTTGTACTTAATTATATTAAAGAAAATTTTCCTTCTGAGAATTATGGAATGATTTTTTCATCTCACGCGACAGGCTGGTTACCAGCAGGTTACTACACAAATCCTACTGATAAAGGCTCTGTGTGGGGTGGAAGAAAAAAGAGCATAGGCGCTGATTATGAAATTGTAAACGGCAAGAGAATTAGCCATGAAATGGAAATTTGGGAAATGGTTTCCGCTTTTCCCATGAAATTTAATTATATCCTATTTGACACCTGCCTAATGGGTGGAATTGAGGTAGCATATGAATTTAGAGAAGTGTGTGATAAAATAGGTTTCTCGCAAACAGAGGTATTGGCTGATGGGTACAATTATAAAACTATTGCAGAAAATCTTATTTCCCCAGGGGAATCATCACCAGAACAGGTCTGTATGGATTATTACAACCAATATATTAATCAAACAGGAGTTTATCAATCTGCAACTATATCATTGATAAAAACTTCAGAGCTTGAACCGCTTGCACAGGTTTGTAAAGAATTATTCGAAAAATATAGAACTCAAATTCTAGCTTTAGATAAAAATATTGTTCAAAGATATTATCGTTATAATTATCATTGGTTCTACGACCTTCAAAGCATTATAATTGAAGCAGGAGCTACTCCTGAAGAATTAAGCTCATTACAAAAAGCTTTAAATCAATGCGTTATATATAAAGCTGCAACACCTAATTTTATGCTAAATGCTGGCGGCTTCCCAATTAGAATTCACAGTGGACTAAGTATGTATCTTCCAAATGCAAGTTGGACTAATCTAAATGAGCATTATATGGAACTAGAATGGAATAAAGCTACAAACCTCGTAAATTAGTTTTTGAATTCTCAATAAAATAATTATCTTTGCGGGTCCTAAAAAAGCGGTTATGCTTTTTGGTGCAATGGGGTTTTTGATTTAGCCCAAAAGCTAGGCAAAAACTGAGTAACACATTTTAATTTTATTAAACAATGAAACACATTAATTTAAAAGGCCAAGTTCGTGAGGCTGGCAAAAAAGCTACAGTTAAAGCTCTTCGTAACGAGGGTAATGTTCCTTGTAATCTTTATGGTCTAGGAATGGAAAACGTTCTTTTCACTATTGATGCAAAAGATCTTAATGCACTTACCCACACTCCTAATTCATACATTGTTGAGCTTGAACTTGATAATGGTAAGAAGTATTTAACAATTCTTCACGATGTACAATATCATCCAGTTTCTGATGAGGCTCTTCACGTAGACTTCCTTGCAGTATCTGAAGATAAGCCTGTTACTATCGACGTACCTGTTAAAGTTACAGGACACTCTGAAGGTGTTAAGATGGGTGGTAAGTTATTCGTATTTAGCCGTAAACTACGTGTAAGCGCTATGCTTAAAGACCTTCCAGACGTACTAGAAGTTGATTCAACTAAACTTCTTATTGGTAAGCAAATAGTAGCTGGTGATCTTAAGTATGATGGTGTAACTATAGTTTCTCCAAAAGCAACTATTATTTGTTCAGTTAGACCTACTCGTGCTACACAACAAGCTAAATCAGCAGCAGCTGCTGATAAATAATTAAATTTTCGATATGAATTATCTTGTCGTTGGATTAGGTAATATCGGAGTCGAATATGCCAATACCAGGCATAATATGGGATTTATCGTATTGGATGCTTGGGCTCAGGCATCCAATACTCTTTTTAAGACTGGAAGATACGGAGATATTACCACCATTCCCTTTAAAGGTAGAAGATTCAATCTTCTAAAGCCTTCTACATATATGAACCTAAGTGGTAAAGCTGTTCGCTACTGGATGAATGAGCTTAAAATACCACTTGAGAATATCATCATTATCACTGATGATATAAATCTACCTTTTGGCACCATTAGAATGAGAAAAAACGGTAGTGCTGGCGGACACAATGGGCTAACAAATATTTCCGAAATATTGGGAACTCAAGAATACACGAGAATTAGAATAGGTATAGGCAGCGAGTTTTCAAGAGGGGGACAAGTTAATTATGTGCTCGGAGAGCTCAATGATGAGGAGAGAGAAGCGCTACCAGAAATCACAAAAAAGGTCATTGGTGGAATTAAATCTTTCGGTACCGTAGGGCCAGATAGGACTATGAATAGCCTCAATACCAAGCCAAAAAAAGAAGAAAACCAGCCTAAAGAAGAGTCTAAGGACGCAAAAGAATAAAAAACATTTGTTTTTTTAAAACTATTTTATAACTTGCACGATGTTATAATGCTCAAATGTATAAACCTATTAAATTTTTTAAAAAATGAAAGGACTTGTAGAACAACTTAAAGCAGAGTACGCAGTATGGGAAGTTAATGCTGACGCTCAGCTACAAAAAGGTAACAAAGCAGCTGGCGCACGCGCTCGTAAAGCAGCTCTTAACCTAATGAAATTAGCGAAAGAATTTAGAAAAGCATCAGTAGAAGCTGCTAAATAATTTCAACATTTCAGTAAAAAAGAAAAGCGATTACTTTCAATCAAGTAGTCGCTTATTTTTTGTATTCATTTGAACTGAAATATAGTTCAAAACAAACTTAACTCAGTATAATTTACACTACTGAATTTCCACTTTGGAAAAATCAACATCAATTGAGGCGGAGAGAATATTATCTTGAGTATCCACGATTTCAACTGTAATTTTGTGGGTTGATAAATCTTCTGGTAGTGCTGCTGGGTATAGTGTAAACATATCAAATGGGTATGATTGCCTATGCTCATGTCCAAAAAGATCCCCTCTTACTAAAGTCCAAAAGGAAAGAGAATACCCTTTATCCCCGTACTGTTCACATTTCTCATTATATTTCTGAATCTCCTGTTTTGCTTCAGAAAAAGCTCCTTAAGAACCACCTGATATCACATTAACGTTTATCGCATTTTGGTAAGTAGTCAAAGAGATTTCAGTATAAGGCACATATTCATAAATGTAAGAATCAGCAAAGTTCATAGTATTTTCCAGCTCTCCTTTGCTACAAGAAAGAAGAACTAAAATAGATAATATTAGAAGAATAGTCCGTTGCATTACAAATATTTAAAATTCTAATCTAACATTATCTAGCCAAAGTGTGTTACCAACACCGCCGTGAAAGGCTTTACCTGTGCTGGATAGAAAATATATTATCATATAGTTTGGGGCTTCATCTGGTTCTGCCCAACCAACTTCGTTTACAATTACATTCTTTCCCCTGCTATTTAGGGTACGATAGGCCTTATCTGGATCATTATTTAGCCCCATATAATCCTTATAGAACGGTTTGTTGGTTATGTCACCATAGTGAACTTGAAGGCGGTGACCATTAACCCAATTACTTGTACTCTTATTAAAAACTTCTATGCCTGTACCTACTCTCTTTGCGTTGACATTCCCATTGGAGTCTTCCCAGCGTTTCTGAAGTATGATAACAGCTTGAGCATAGTCTGGGTATCCCATTCTCTTTTGTGGAGAAAAACCAGTAGCTCTTATGGTTTCACATCCGACTTCTGCCTTATAGTCAAAAACTAAAGCTGATGGTCTTTCATAAAAAGGAAGTCCATAAAGGACCTTAGACATTGGGTCTTTAGTATCCGTAATGGGTTCGGGAAGAGCACCTATCATCATTGCTCCTTGGCAACAAACTTCCATATTGACAATACCTAGTGCTTTGACAGTTTCTAGATGTGTCTCAATCCTTGCACAGTATCCATCTCCCCTCTTTTCTGGGAAGACTGTGGTATTTGTTTTTACTATTCCTAAGATTATTGCTAGAACGTTATTTGTTCTCCAAATATAGCCTTCTGGCGCTTTATAAGGAGTTTTTCCTGTCTTTCTAACTTCTTGATTGCCATAAAATTCATAGAGTTGAGTTGTCTGGCCACCTATGATTCCTGATTCTTTTATTTCTCTTACAGACCATTTATCAAATTTACCGTAAGAATTAATTTGTTCAATTACTTTCTTTTGTGCCGACAAATTGAATGAAAATATTAGAGATAATATCCAATAAAGTATTAAAAAACTTGACCTTTTCATATTTTATCACAAAATTTGCAAAAGGCAAATATAATCATGTTTTCTTAAACAGGAATGAAAAATTTAAATTGCATGAAACTAACAATAAGTAAAAACATAAAAATACTTGCACTTTTAATATTCATCCTATGCTCTCTTGGCAATTTATATGCCAGAAAGGCGACTTACGAAACTCTTACCTTAAGACAGCCAAATGGATACGAGTTTATGGCAAAGATGTATGGTGACGAGTGGTGTAGGGTGAGTACAACTATCGATGGAACCCCTATTTTAAAAGATAGTGACGGTTGGTGGTATTATGCTAGTTATAACCATGAGGGTAGAAAACTTTCTACTGGAGTTAAGGTATCTAGTTTGGCTTCCCCAACTGTAAAAAGTGGCTTTGGAGCTATTCCTTTTAATAAAATCCGACAGTTAAATTCTGAAAGACGTTATAAAAGACCAGAAGTTTTTAAAAACATAGGTCAGAGATATAATTTAGGAGCAATGACCAAAGCTGATCCACCACAAACAGATAATGGTCTAATAATCTTAGCAGAGTTTTATGATATTAAGTTTCAATATACTAAGCAAGATTTTGAGAACCTTATAAATCAAGCTGGATATTCAAGGTATGGAGCAACTGGATGCGCCAAAGAGTATTTTGATGCTCAATTTGGGGGTAAAGTAAATTTTCATTTCGATGTTACTAACATTGTAACTTTGAGTAAATCTAGAAGTTATTATGGAGCAAACGATGATGAAGGTTTTGATGTAAAACCAGAAGAGATGGTAGCAGAAGCTTGTAGGGCTGTAGATAGTTATATTGATTTCTCCAAATATGATAATGATAACGATGGATATGTAGACAACGTTTTTGTTTTCTTTGCTGGGGAAGACGAAGCAGAAGGTGGTGGAGATGATTGTATATGGTCACACGCCTACTATATTTATAGTGGCGCCGCAAGGATAGATTTAGTGCTTGATGGAAAGCGTATTGACGGTTATGCTTGTACTTCAGAACTTACAAAAAGGCCAGTATTAGGTAAATTAGGTAAAACCTTGGCTGGTATTGGTACATTCTGCCATGAATTCAGCCACACGCTTGGTCTAATGGATGTTTATGATACTGATTATGAGGGTAGTGGTGGAGAGTCTGTGGGCCTGTGGAAAACCACGTGTCTAATGGATGCTGGAAATCAAAATAATTATGGCAATACTCCACCGAACTACAATGCCATTGAAAGAACTCTGATTGGCCTAGCAGCGCCAACAGTAATTTCTGAAACTGGAATCTATTCTCTCTCACCTATTCATACAACTAATCAGTGTTATAGGTTAAATTCTGACCATCAGGATGAATTTTTTCTTATTGAATTTAGAAAAGCAACGGGATGGGATGCATATATAGGTGGAGAAGGAATGTTGGTTTATCACTGCGATTTTTCAGATAGAGAGGCAGAATATTCGGATGTACAAAGCAGGTTCTTAACTGCAAAGGAGCGTTGGCAGTATAATGAGGTCAATTGTGTTCCTGATAGGATGTGTGCTCGGCTTATAACTTGTAAGCCTACTGCATCATCGGCCTACGATGCTTTCTTTCCGATTGGACAGTGGAATCATCTAGAGTCTTCACGATTAAGGTTTTGGAGCGGAGAAGTTGAAGAAACTGGTCTAAAGAACATTGTAAAGATTGGAGACAATATTTCTTTTCAAGTAAGCGGCAAGTTTAACGCGTACCCAGATGTTTTCCAAAAAGATGTTATTGTAAGTTTTGACTGTGATGCAATAGGTAATGCCACAGTTACGTGGGGTGTCAGAGGCTCTACTGAAACTCAAACAGCCAATGTGGCTACTTATGGTGGTGGAAGATTTGCATATACTATTACTGATCTATCCCCTGCTGTTAATTATGTTATTACTATTAGTTATAGAAACATCGACAACAATATTATTACCAAAACTTTAAATATTACCACTAAGACTTTCTACAATACCTATCCTGTATTAATGGACTTAACAGGAGTACAAGGAAGAAATTCTGACGGCAGTTTCCAGACAGGTAGTAAGTTACCACTCGTGCTTATGAATGCAAAAGATATTGAAGAAGTAAGATGGTATTTTAACTTTGAGAGAATTTACGTTGGAGCTAATCAGTATTTCACTCTAAATGAGGAGGGAATTCTTGATGCTCATATTTACTATACTAATGGTGAGGTTGAAATTATTAGAAAAGAAATTGTAATAAGATGAGAAAACATATAATTATAACCATAGGCCTAATAAGCTTATTATCAGGGTGTTCTTGTAATAAACCTGATATATTTGAAGAGCATCATATCCAAAGAGATGAGATTTCCCTCTATATGAAAGATGGAAAAATATTGTCTTATGATAAGCTTGATTGTCAATTATCATATAACGAACAAGCTAGAGAATTCCGTGTTATTAAAGACGATATGAGTTTTTTCAGCCTTAAACTTTACGCTCCTATAGAAGAAAAGGCCAAAATTCGTGGAGATGTGAAATGGAACACAGGGGGTAGACTACAAGAAAAACCAGGGCTTGAATACGAGGTCTTAAAAATCAACGAAGAAGGTAAAATTTGGTTATGGAATAAGGATACTAAAATTGGTGTTATTATAAAAGTTTTATAAACATATGGAAAAAAGGATTATTGAATGTGTTCCTAATTTTAGCGAAGGGCGTAACAAAGAGATTATTAATGCTATCGTAAAATCCATTGAAAAATCTGGAGGAATAAAGATTCTTGATGTGGATCCAGGTGAAGCTACTAATAGAACAGTTGTTACTTTTGTGGGTAGTCCAGAAGCTGTGGTTGAAGCTGCTTTTCAGGGTGTAAAATGTGCAGGTGAACTCATAGATATGCGAAAACATCATGGAGCACATCCCCGATCAGGTGCAACTGACGTCCTTCCTTTAATCCCTATTTCTGGTGTTACATTAGAAGAATGCGCTGAACTAGCTAGAAAGTTAGCACAGCGTATTTTTTCTGAGTTGGAAATACCTTGTTATTGCTATGAGGCGGCAGCTATTAAACCTGAGAGGAAAAACCTTGCAGTTTGCAGAGCTGGAGAATATGAGGCTCTTCCTGAGAAAATGCAAGACCCTGAAAGAATGCCTGATTTTGGTCCAGGGAAATTTACTGAGAAAGCAGCATTTTCTGGGGCTACAAATGTGGGCGCTAGAGATTTTCTAATAGCAGTAAATTATAACCTAAACACAACTTCTACTCGTCGTGCAAATGCTATTGCTTTTGATGTTAGAGAAAAAGGAAGAGTTAAAAGAGAGGGTAACCCTATTACTGGAAAGGTTGTACTAGATGAGAATGGGAAAAAGGTATGGATACCTGGAACACTCAAGGGATGCAAAGCAATAGGTTGGTATATTGAAGAATATGGCATTGCTCAAGTTTCAATGAACATAACTGATATTAATACCACTCCCCTACACGTAGCTTTTGATGAGGTTTGCAGAGCCGCAGCGGCTAGGGGGATTAGAGTAACAGGTACTGAAATTGTGGGTTTAGTTCCTAAGAGAACTCTTGTTGAGGCGGGGAAGTATTTTCTTGAAAAACAGCAGCGTTCAACAGGAATTTCTGAAGATGAGATAATGAAGATTGCCATTAAGTCAATGGGGCTTGATGACCTAAAACCTTTTAACCCTAAGGAAAAGGTTGTAGAATATATGATTGAAAGTGAAGCAGAAGCTATTGAGAAAGAAAGACTTGTACGTATGACTTGCAAAGACTTTGCTTATGAAACTGCTTCGGAGTCTCCTGCTCCTGGTGGTGGTTCCATTTCTGCTTATATGGGTACTCTTGCAGCTGCTCTTGGTACTATGGTGGCTAATCTATCATCTCACAAGGCGGGCTGGGATAGTAGATGGAAGGAGTTTTCTGATTGGGCAGAACAAGGTCAAACTTCTATAAAAACACTTCTCGCTTTGGTAGATGAAGATACGGAAGCTTTTAATAAAATAATGGCTGCATTAGGTATGCCTAAAGGAAGTGAAGAGGAACAGCTTGCTAGGGAAAAAGCACTAGAAGAAGCTACATTATATGCTACTGAGGTACCATTGAAAACTATGAAGGCAGCTTTTGGAGTTTTTCCTTTGTTAAAAGCCATGGCCTTGGACGGCAATCCTAATTCTGTTTCAGATGCAGGTGTGGGGGCGTTAGCAGCTCGTTCTGCGATACTTGGAGCAGAACTAAATGTGAGGATTAATGCTAAAGACCTAGTTGATAAGGCAAAGGCAGAAGAACTTATTAATAAGGCAGCTGCTATCTCAAAGTCTGCTCAGGTGCTTGAAACTGAGATTCTAAATATTGTAGATCAAAAACTATAGTTCTTATGAATGATTTTCAGAAAGATATATTGATGGGCATTCCACAAGAATTGCCTATGCCTAAGTCATATGATAATACTGTCAGCCACGCTCCAAAGCGTAAGGATATACTTTCAAAAGAAGAGAAGGTCTTAGCCTTGAAAAATGCTCTTAGATATTTTCCAAGAGAACAACATAAAATATTAGCCCCCGAATTTGCAAAAGAATTAAAGGATTATGGTCGCATATATATGTATAGGTTTAGACCTAATTATCCTATGTATGCTCGCCATATAGATGAATATCCTGCAAAAAGCAAAAAGGCGGCTTCTATTATGGCTATGATTCAAAATAATCTAGACCCACGAGTAGCGCAACATCCCCACGAATTAATAACTTATGGTGGTAATGGAGCAGTTTTCCAAAATTGGGCTCAATATCGTCTTGCTATGCAATACCTTGCAACAATGAGTGATGAACAAACTCTTGTTATGTATTCAGGTCACCCATTAGGACTTTTCCCTAGCCATAAAGATGCTCCTAGAGTTATAGTTTCCAATGGTATGGTCATTCCAAATTACTCAAAACAAGATGATTGGGAAAGATTCAATGCTCTCGGTGTTTCACAATATGGTCAAATGACAGCTGGTTCATATATGTACATAGGTCCACAAGGAATTGTCCATGGAACTACAATTACAATAATGAATGCCGCAAGGAAGCAATTGGCTTCCAAAGGTTTAGAGGGAAGCAAGGAAAATATGAGGGGAATGCTGTTCGTTACTGCTGGTTTAGGTGGGATGTCTGGAGCACAGCCAAAAGCGGGTCGAATTTCAGGCGTAGTATCTGTGGTTGCTGAGCTAAATCCACATGCAGCTCAAAAAAGATGGGAGCAGGGTTGGGTAGATGAGATTTATGAGGATTTAGATGAGTTAATTATTAGGATTAGAAAAGCTTGTAAGGGGAAAGAAGAGGTTTCTTTAGCATACCAAGGTAATGTTGTAGATCTTTGGGAGAGACTGACTGATGAGGGAATTAAGGTAGACTTAGGCTCGGACCAAACATCTTTACATAATCCTTGGGCAGGTGGTTATTATCCTGTAGGATATAGTTATGAGGAGTCAAATAGGATGATGGCTGAAGAGCCCGAAAGATTTAAATCTTGCGTACAGGAGTCACTTCGCAGGCACGTGGCAGCTGTCAATAAATTAGCTGCTAAAGGAATGTATTTCTTTGACTATGGAAATGCATTCTTGTTGGAGTCTTCAAGGGCTGGAGCTGCTGTGGTTGATGAAAATGGTAAGTTCATTTATCCTTCATATGTGGAAGACATTATGGGACCACTATTCTTTGATTATGGTTTTGGGCCTTTTAGATGGGTATGTATGTCTGAAAATCCAGAGGACTTAGCTAAAACTGATAAGATTGCTACTAAGGTTTTGCGTGAAATTGCTACTACAGCTCCTGCAGATATTCAAGGGCAATTACAGGACAATATTCATTGGATTGAAGAAGCTGGCAGAAATAATTTAGTCGTAGGCTCTCAGGCAAGAATTCTTTACGCAAATTGCGAAGGTCGTACTAAGATAGCTCTTGCTTTTAATGAGGCTATCCGAAAAGGAGAAATTACAGCTCCTATTGTCTTAGGTCGCGACCACCACGATGTGTCTGGAACAGATTCTCCATTTAGAGAAACTGCAAATATCTATGATGGTTCTGCTTTTACTGCTGATATGGCAGTGCATAATGTAATAGGAGATAGTTTCCGTGGAGCCACTTGGGTATCTATTCATAATGGCGGTGGAGTTGGTTGGGGTGAAGTGATCAATGGCGGGTTTGGTATGGTAATAGATGGCTCAAAAGAAGCTGATAGAAATATTGAAAGTATGTTACCTTGGGATGTAAATAATGGTATAGCTCGTCGTAGTTGGGCACGCAATGAAGCTGCGCTAAATGCTATAAAAAGAGAGATGGAGCGGACACCAGGCCTAAAAGTAACCTTACCGAATATTGCAGATGATGACCTTATTAGCTCTCTATTTTAACTTGATAATAATTTTCCAAACTATATGAACCACATAATTTCACACAACCATTTAACAATCAATGAAATAAAAAAACTTCAGCATTCTACCCTATCTTTGAGCAAAGAGGCAGAAGATGCAATCACTAAATGCAGGGATTATCTTGATAAGAAAATGGAAACTGCCGATGGAGTTCCAATATATGGAATTACTACTGGTTTCGGCTCTCTATGTAATATCACTATCCCGCTCGATGACCTATCACAACTCCAGCATAACTTAGTAATGTCTCACGCTTGTGGAACAGGTGAATTAGTTAGACCAGAGATTGTTAAGCTAATGTTATTGCTGAAAGTTCAATCTCTATCTTACGGATATTCAGGAGTACAACTCATTACTGTACAAAGACTTATAGATATGTATAATAATGATGTGCTACCACTAGTTTACCAACAAGGCTCACTAGGAGCATCTGGAGATTTAGCTCCTCTAGCTCATCTTTGTCTTCCACTGATTGGTATGGGAGAAGTCACATATAAGGGAGAAGTTCATAAGGCTGAAGAATTGTGGAAAAAACTTGGATGGGAACCTATTAGATTGAAAATGAAGGAAGGCTTAGCTCTTCTGAATGGGACTCAATTTATGAGCGCCCACGCTGTTTGGTCAATTATTAAGGCAGAAAAATTATCAGAATGGGCAGATACAATTGGTGCTATGTCTTTAGATGCTTTTGATGGTCGTATTGAGCCATTTTTCCCGCAAGTTCACAAGGTAAGAGCACATCAAGGACAGATTGAAACAGCTGAAAATTTTATGAACCTGTTAAAAGGTAGCGAAATTTTAAAACAAGAAAAGCAACACGTTCAGGACCCATATTCATTCCGCTGTATCCCCCAAGTTCATGGGGCCACAAAAGATACCATTCGCTATGTAAAATCAGTGATTGAAACGGAAATTAACAGTGCAACAGATAATCCTACTATTTTCCCCGATGAAGACCTAATAATTTCGGCAGGAAATTTCCATGGCCAGCCGATTGCTATTCCAATGGATATGCTTGCTATAGGCCTTTCTGAACTTGCAAATATTTCAGAAAGAAGAACTTATAGGTTAATCTCAGGTAAGAGGGACCTTCCTCATTTCCTCGTTGCAAAGCCTGGTTTAAATAGTGGCTTTATGATACCGCAATATACTGCTGCAAGTATTGTAAGTCAAAACAAGGGTTTATGTACGCCAGCATCTGTGGATTCTATTCCTTCTTCACAAGGACAAGAAGACCACGTTAGTATGGGTGCCAATGCTGCCACTAAATTGGTAAAAGTTGCAGAGAATACTGAAAGAGTTCTTGCCATTGAGTTATTTAATGCTGCTCAGGCCTTAGATTTCCGTAGACCTTTACGTTCATCTACCGCAATAGAAAAAATTCATTCAGACTATAGAAAAGTAGTTCCATTTATCCAAGATGATACATTTATGCATCCTTATATTGAAAAGTCAATTGAATTTATAAGAATATAATATGAGGGTTTTATCCTATTAAAATGAACATTCATATGAAAAAGATAATCATCAATATCAACCAACTAATCGGCATTTTACCAGATGGAGTATTGAAGCTGTGTGGGAAAGAAATGTCCAAAGTGGAAGGTATTTCAAACGCTTTTCTTAAGATAGAAAAAGGCTTGATTTTAGACTTCGGTCCTATGGACAAGTTGGCAGCTGTTGAGATTGCTGATGCTGATGAAATTATTGATGCTCAAGGAGGTTGGGTTCTTCCAGCATTTTGTGATTCTCATACACACATCGTCTTTGCTGGTTATAGAGATGGAGAGTATCGTGATAAAATTGCAGGTCTATCATATGAAGAGATTGCAGCTAGGGGTGGGGGAATTTTGAATTCTGCGGATTTACTAGATAAAACCAGTGAGGAAGAACTATACCGCCAGGCTATGAATAGAATAGAGGAAATTAAGGTAAAAGGAACTGGTGCAGTTGAGATTAAAAGTGGCTATGGACTTACTCTTGGAAATGAGTTGAAGATGCTAAGAGTAATTAAGCGCATTAAAGAGAATTCTGGACTTACTGTTAAAGCTACTTTTCTTGGGGCTCATGCTGTAAGTCGTGAGTATAAAAATAGGCAAAGTGAGTATGTAGACCATATTTGTAAGGATATGATACCTGCTGTTGCCGCTGAAGGCCTAGCTGATTATGTGGATGTTTTTTGTGACAAAGGCTTTTTTACAGTAGACGAGACTGATAAAATTCTTTCAGTAGCCTCTAAATATGGTATGATTCCTAAAATTCATGCCAATGAGCTTGCTATAAGCGGTGGTGTACAAGTAGGGGTTAAACATAAGGCCCTATCTGTGGACCACCTTGAGATGACTTCTGATGCAGAAATTGAAGCCTTAAAAAAAAGTGAAACAATGCCAACAATGCTTCCAGGAGCATCTTTCTTCCTTGGGATTCCATACGGAAGAGCAAAAGATTTTATTGCCGCAGGACTACCTTTAGCTTTGGCTTCCGACTACAATCCTGGTTCATCCCCTAGTGGCGATATGCGTTTTGTTATGGCTTTGGGTTGTATCAAAATGAAATTAACTCCAGAAGAGGCTTTCAATGCCTGCACTATTAATTCTGCTTATGCAATGGGGGTTAGTAATATTCTTGGCTCGATAACGAACGGGAAGAAAGCAAATTTAATCATTACTAAACCGCTTCCTTCCCTCGCATTTATTACATATTGTTACAATACTCCTTTTATGGAAAGAGTTCTATAAAAGGAGTAGGAAAATTTCTGCGAAATTTTATCATACCCCCTGCAGAGGGATTTACTAGAAGAAGATTTTGTCTAGTGGATGAACTTCTTTATCTTTTAAGACTAAATTGAGATCAACTTTAGAACCAGAAAAGGTTATTGATGAATATTCTAAATCTAAATTATGTAAATGGATCTTCTTCAATAAGGCTTGGCTAGCTATATCATTTAGCAAAATTCCACCCTTATTGATTCGTTCTAACCTATCCTGCGGTAAACTCAACTTTGCTGTAATACCTTTTTGAGAATAGTGCTTTTCGGACATTAAAATGATTGCATTATCCTTATACATTAGATAATAGTTATTATCAATGATGTAATATGTCGAAAACTTCTCAATAGGAGCACCCAGCTTATATAATTCTTGCGTTAGCGATTGATATGAATCCTTATCTGACTCTACTACCAACACAAAATCAAGTTCGAAATTATCTTTTAACGGTTCATACACAGCTAATGTCACTGTACCATTAACTTTAGAAATAATATCATAGAGGAATTCATAATCCTTATTAAGTTCTTTCTTTAGTTCTGGCAGCATCATTGCTAGCATATCTAAATTTTTTAGACCTACGTTTAAAACCAGCTCTGGATTTTCTGGAACATATTTTAAATACTTATTTGAAGCAGATTTTATAAATTTATCTACTACATAAGTTGCCATTTCTGCCCCTTGGATAACCGATTTTATTTCAACTTCTCCTTTTTTCAAATTAAGAGAAGCTAATACAAAAGCATCATCAACGATGGAATTTAGAACTACTCCCTCATAGCCCATCTCGTCAAAAAGCTTTTCTGCATCAAGCCACATATTTACTTGATCATCAGCATTTACCACCGAAACATATTTAGGAGCCAATACTTTAACCTCTTCATCTTTTAAGCATGATCTCAAAAGAGATAAATCCTTATTATCATCAAACGGAACATAAAAAGCTGCAACAGAACTATTAAAGCCTACTATAAAGTCCTCTCCAACAGAATAAATTTCTTCGTTTTCTGAATTACTAATAGTCGTCAACTCATATTCCTTTTTTAATAGACCTAGGAATTCCTCCTTGTTATTTAAAGAAACAAATGCAAGAAGATAGTCTTCTTCATTAAAAGCAACAACGATTGGCTGAGTGTGATTTACAGATTGATCTTCAATAAAAAAGAATTCTTGAGAAAAAATCTCAGCAGAATCTTTAGATAAATCTCGTGTCAACTTCTTATAGTCTACTTTTATGACAGCATGAGCATCTTCTGGGATTATCACATAAAAATTAGTTTCTTGTCCACATGAAGATAAGAAGATGATAAAAATTAAAACTATATAGCGAATAGAAAAGTGCCTCATAGATTTATATTTGAATTTCATACAAACTTACATAAAATTTAAGAATTATAGAGAAATACACGTAGAAAAATCGCCATTTCGCCACAAATAAAAAGTATTGACGATTAATTCTCCACATTAAGGATAAAATACAATAAATCATTAGTAGATTTGGTGCTTTAATTTGAAAAATTAGATAAAAAAATAAAAGCTTTTTCCAAAAGAAGCATCAAAGAAATAACCAGTATTATCATAATAGCGCGCATACTTGAAGTCTCCTCCTGATGCAGTTTTAAATGCTGCCCTTAGTGATATATATAACCAATGTTTTTCTTGCCTTAATAAATGAATATTAGTGGAAATATAAATATCTCCCGCCCCGTGTGTTTTACAGTCATTGGAGGATTAATCCTTCTAAACTCATTAACTTGAGATCCCGTATAAGCATATTCATGCAATGGTCCCCAAATCACAAGGTTAATACGCGGAGTAAATAAAGGAATCGTAAGACTTGCAAATATATCCGTTGTATAATCCTGCTCCCAACCAGCTATAGTGCCGAAAAAATGATTAGAATACAGTTCAATCTTCCATTTAGAATTTGTGGTACCATCCATCATAGCTGGCACAGGAAAAGCATTTGGACCAAAATATTCTGGCGCAATCTTAGTTGGAATTGATAGGTCAGAAGGGTCCAAAGGAGTTTGTGCATTCACTATGGAATTACACAGCAAAAATATAAGAAGTGCTGATATTGTGTTTTTCATTTAATAGTGGTATTACTGAATATCCAACTCTTTCTTAGTTATA
>CAYFMO010000010.1:19552-20960 GCA_964344225.1 uncultured Muribaculaceae bacterium
AGATTCCACGACATTAGTAGAACGAGAAGATTATCTTCTTCAACATAGACAGGCGCAGGATTTCCACAAGTATTTATACCATCGTCCCACACAACTTCGACAGGACCCCAAGTTTTCCCATTATCACTTGATCTCTTGAGTATTAAATCTATATCTCCTGAGTCTGTAGCATCATTGCGTCTTCCTTCTGCAAAAGCAAATAGTTTTCCATCTGGTAAACATAATAAAGCTGGTATACGATATGTATCATATCCTTCTTCGTTTGCAATATAAACATCTACTTCATAGGATTTTGTTCGCGAACATGCAGGACTTACTACAATAAAAACAAGTAAAACAAAAACATATAGCAGAGGTTTTTGAATAATAAATTTTGACATCTATTATAAATTTAGTGGTAATCATATGGTTTAAATATAAATATACTATATTTGATGTCAATTAAATGAATTTTGATCAAATATAACTTCTAGTGTTTCCTACTATTTATAAATACTTTAATGTCATGAAAAGATTATTTATTTTCTCCTGTTTATTTGTCGCATTTGCATTTATCTCATTTGGACAAAATGATACTATTAAAATTCTAGCAATTGGAAATAGTTTTTCTGAAGATGCCGTTGAAGAGCATTTGCATGAACTTGCAACAGCTGAAGGTTTAAATGTATTAATTTGTAATATGTACATAGGTGGTTGTTCAATTGAAAGACACGTTAAAAATATTAGAGAAAACCTGCCTGATTACAGATACAGGCTGTTTTCTACTGATGGTAAAATGACTGAAATTAAGGGATATACCATAGATAAGGTTTTGGCGGACGATGATTGGGATTACATTAGTGTCCAGCAATCCAGTCCACTTTCTGGTGAACCTCAATCATATGAGCTTCTGCCTGAATTATTATCTTATATTCGCGAAAGGGTTCCAGCTGATGCAACCTTGATGTTTCATATGACTTGGGCATATTCACATGATTCTACTCATAAGGCTTTTGTTAATTATGGCAAGGACCAATATAAGATGTATAATGCAATTGTATCAACTGTAACTAGCGTTATACCTCCAATGGGAATTAACTTAATTATTCCTGCCGGAACTGCTATTCAAAATGGCAGGACATCTTCCTTACTAAGCAAGTCAACAGCAGGTGATGAATTAACCCGTGATGGCTACCATCTAAGTCGCCCACACGGTCGCTATGTAGCAGCTTGCACTTGGCTAGAAGCTGTCCTCGGTGTCAATCCTGTTGGCAATAAATATTACGCAGAAGGAATGACCAAAAAAGAATGCAAAGCTGCCCAAAAAGCCGCCCACAAAGCCGTTAAACATCCTTATAAAATCTCCAAGGTCAGATAGTATCTGGATAGCATCTGAGATAGTATTTGGATAGTATTTGGATAGTATTTG
>CAYFMO010000011.1:0-19985 GCA_964344225.1 uncultured Muribaculaceae bacterium
TTTTATTTGATAATAGTGAAAGAAATTTGTAATTTCGAGGTGATTTTTGACTCGATTATATGAAATTTAAGTCATTCATATATATTTTAACAATTTGCTTACTAGGCTTCATTCATAAGCCTGGATTATTTGTCGAGATATCTCAGATTGATGAACCTTTAGAAAATATTAAAGGTTTTCAAATTTCAGAGCGTGATAACTCTGAGGATAGATATACTGATTTTAATCTAGCTACAATTTCTGAGGTTGATAGAACTGTAAATCCATATAGAAATACCTATAATCGACTTTCTGTCAGAAACTTAAACAATGTAAAAAGAAATTACAATATTGATATTTATACAATTAACACAGGTAAAATATTTCTTAAATCTGGAACTACCCCAGAAGTTAACACTCTAAAATTATTTCCGTCAGGTTTATTAGCTGATAGAAGCTTTTTTATAAGTTTAAGGAAGTTTTTCGTTTAGATTTCATCTTTTAAAACTATATGACTCACCTATCATTGATGATATGTGGGTCATAGTTATTTTTAATTGTTTTTACAAACTTTTTCTACCTCTCCCCTACTTTAGATGGCTAGATATAAGTGACTAAAAAACAACATTTTAACAATCAGTATAAAAGATTAAAAAGTCAAAGGACAGAAATCCTTAAGACTATAAAGAATTAAACGTAAAATTTTGAATATTATGAAAAAGAGTTTTAAAAGAGTTCGCTCTATAACAGATATAATTATAACAGTATTATTGCTTTTAGCAGGTATAGCTTTATCTATTTTTCCACAACAAATTTCAGTTCATATAGTGGGATACTTACTAATTTTAACTGGCTTTATCTTGATGTTTGTACTTAGAACTGCATATAAGGATGAAGAAACAGGAGAACTATATAAAAGAAAAGATAGGTATTTTGCTCAAAGTAAGAAAAACTATTTGCTTCAAGCATTAAAAGAGAATGTTGAGACAATAGATCTTTCTGGTGAAGACGAAGGTACGGGACTTCGCTTAGATATATTTTATAGTAAAAAAACAGGAAAGGTTTATCTTCAGTTAAGTGAGTATGTGCCTTATGTTTATCAACCGTGTTCGGATTTCTTCGAATTCAACACTACTAACGCCGCTAGACTAATAAAATAAGCTGACATATAATATAAATATATTTATGGTATTACAAATTTTTACACTGCTTGGTGCTCTAGGTATGTTCCTTTATGGAATGAACCTTATGAGCAATGGTTTACAAAAGGCTGCAGGAGACAGACTTAGGAAATTACTGTCTACAATAACAGCAAACCCTTTTAGAGGTGTTTTAACTGGACTTGGAATAACTTCCATTATCCAATCCTCGAGTGCTACAACAGTTATGGTCGTAGGCTTTGTTAATGCTGGTCTACTCACACTTGCTCAGGCAATTAGCGTTATTATGGGTGCCAATATTGGTACTACAGTAACTGCTTGGCTAGTATCTTGGCTTGGTTTTAAGGCAGATATTTCAATACTGGCTGTACCTTTGATGGCATTAGGTTTTATTCTGTCGATTTCAAAGAAAGAGAAAAGAAGAAATGTAGGCGACTTTATTATTGGATTCTCGCTCTTGTTTCTTGGTTTATCGTTAATGAAGAACTCGGTTCCTGATCTTCAACAAACTCCAGAAGTACTTGCATTCATACAAGGTTGGGAAGGACATGGATTTGGTTCAGTATTACTTTTCTTGGCGTTTGGTACTGTACTTACACTTATACTTCAGTCATCTAGTGCAACTATGGCATTAACACTAATTATGCTAAACTTAGGATGGATTAGCTTTGAGATGGCTGCAGCTATGGTATTGGGAGAGAATATTGGTACAACTATTACTGCAAATTTAGCCGCTATAATAGCCAACACTACTGCTAAAAGGACAGCATTTGCTCATACGGTCTTCAATGTATTTGGAGTAATTTGGATACTTGCAATTTTCCCTTATTTTATTCAATTAATTGGATGGATTACTAGTGGTTTATTTGGTTTACCAAATCCTGCTGATGCAAATTTCATAGTAGAGGTGGTAAGAGATGCCAATGGTAATATCATACAGAATGATACTCAAACCGCTGCCCTTTATGGACTTTCAATGCTTCATACATTATTTAATACCTTCAACACCTTAATACTTGTATGGTTTATTAAATACATTGAGAAATTCGTAACTTGGGTTATCAAGGCTCCTAAGGATGAGGCTAAAGAAGAGTTTAGATTGAAGTTTATTAATGTTGGACACATTGTTACTGCAGAACTTGCTACAGAACAAGCAGTTAAAGAGGTAATTCATTTTGCTACTATTTCACGTCAAGGACTATCCTATGCTAAAGATGCTATCATTAAAGCTGATACAGAAGAATTTGAAGAGCTTAGAGGCAAACTGGTTAAATATGAAGAGATTTCTGACAGAATAGAATATGAAATTGCTGGTTTCTTAAATCAAGTTTCACAAGAAGAAATTAGCGAAGCTACTGCAAATAAAGTTAAAGCGATGTACCAGATGATTGGTGAACTAGAATCACTTGGCGACTCTGGTGAAGCAATCAGTAGAATACTTACACGCAAGAATATAAATGGTCAGAAATTTACTCCTGAAATGCTTAAGAATATAAATTCTCTTGTAGATCAAGTAGATGCAGCATATGAAGCTATGATTGTGAATCTAAAAGCAGCTGAAACTCGGACTCTAACAGAAATTAGCAATGCCGAGATGGTAGAGGAAAGAATCAATCAAATGCGTAATGACTTACGTGATGAAGAAGTTGAGAGAATAAAGAATAAGGAAAGTAATTATCAGGTTAGTATGTACTATCTTGATATAATCAATACTCTTGAAAAAATGGGTGACTTTATCATTAATATTTCTCAAGACCTTTATAAGTTCTATAACTATTAAATAAAGATTTCCTAATCTAGAATCTATTTTCTATAGATTCTCAATAAAAATTGGTAAATTTGCGGGCCTAAACTTAAGGCAAACAAGTTTACCAATTTTTATATGGCAAAAAAAAGAAAAGATATAATACTAGAAAATGTAGAAATTACTGATGTTGCTGCAGAAGGCAAAGCAATTGCTAAAGTTGATGGCACGGTGATCTTTGTTGAGTTTGGAGTTCCTGGTGATATTGTAGATATAAAAGTTACTAGGAAGAAGAAAAAATATATGGAAGGCTTTATTTTAAAAATGATTAAACCTTCTGAGCATAGATTAGAGCCGTTTTGCAAACATTTTGGAGTTTGTGGCGGTTGTAAATGGCAACAGCTCCCCTATTCTATGCAGCTAAAAGCAAAGCAACAACAAGTCTACGACCAACTAGTTAGAATAGGACATCTTGATATCCCAGAGATTACTCCCATTGTACCTTCTGATAATACTACATACTATCGTAATAAGTTAGAATTTACATTTTCTCAACGTCGCTGGATATTGGATGGTGAAGATTATGAAGTACTATCTGATAAAGAAAGACTAGGACTTGGTTTCCATGTATCTAAGTTTTTTGATAAAGTTCTTGATATTAAACATTGTTATCTTCAAAAGGAACCTTCAAATGCAATTAGACTTTTTGTAAAAGAATATGCACTAAAGCATAATTTAACATTTTTTAATATTCGTGAACAGGAGGGTTTTCTTAGAAATATGGTGATTAGAACCACAGAAGAAGGTAATGTAATGCTGATAATGGTCTTTTATTATGAAGATGAAGAAGCAAGAAAAGCTCTGTTAGATGCAATTGATGAGGCTTTTCCTGCAATTACATCACTATATTATGTAGTTAATCAAAAGGCAAATGACTCAATTAGTGATCAAGAATGTGTATTGTATAAAGGCGAAGATGCGATATATGAATATATGGAAGAACTAAAATTTAAAATTGGTCCTAAATCATTCTATCAAACTAATACTAAACAAGCATATAAACTTTATAGTATTACGAGAGAGCTTGCTGCTTTAACGGGTAATGAGATTGTTTATGACCTTTATACTGGAACTGGTACCATTGCTCAGTTTGTATCTAAGAATGCTTCTAAAGTCATCGGAATTGAGTACGTACCGGAAGCTATTGAAGATGCTAAACTTAATGCAGAAACTAATAATATCCACAATTGTGATTTTTATGCTGGAGATATGAAAGACATATTGACAGATGCTTTTGTAAAAGAAAAAGGCCATCCAGATGTTATCATACTGGATCCACCTAGGGCAGGTATACATCCAGACGTGGCTCAAGTTATACTAAATGCGGCTCCAGAGAGAATTATATATGTTAGTTGTAACCCTGCTTCTCAAGCAAGAGACTTAGAAATCCTATGTAAAGACTACAAGATCAAAGAAGTGAGGCCTGTTGATATGTTTCCACACACACAACATGTAGAAAATGTAGTGGCTCTTGAGAAAAAGTATTAAAAGAACAGGTTAATTTTATGTAACATTTTTGTTAACGGTTATAACATAATTGTTTTATTTGTTAATAATCAAGAATATGATAAATTTATTACAAACACCGAAAATAGAAATACCTCCTGTTGACTCGCTCAATCTAGAAGAGAAAGCAACTCAATTTGTAGAGACAATTAAAACAACTCCCACTGAAGTTTTATTCCAACAACTTCTTAATCAAATTATTCAATTTGGATTAAAACTTCTTGCAGCGCTTGCAATTTATGCAGTTGGTATATGGATTACCCGAAGAATTAAAAAGATTGTAGGAAAGATTTTTGAAAAGAGAGGAACTGATCAAGCTATTGTTTCTTTTACTCAAACTGCCTTAACAATTTCACTCACATTAATAGTAATAATTATTGCTATAGGAACTTTAGGAGTTAACACTTCATCACTCGCTGCCCTACTAGCATCTGGTGGTCTGGCGATAGGTATGGCATTAAGTGGCACTGCTCAAAATTTTGCAGGTGGTTTAATGATATTAGCTTTTAAACCATTCAAGATTGGAGATTATATTAAAGCACAAAGCTACGAAGGTACAGTAACTAATATTTCAATTGTAAATACTCAGCTAACTACGCATGATAGAAAGATGATTATAATTCCAAATGATATTTTATCAAATGGAACTATTGAAAACTTTACTGCTAGCGATTTACGTAGAGTCGAATGGTTGGTAGAAATTGATTATGGTAACTCTTCATCAAAAGCAAGAGAAGTACTACTTGATATTGTTAAATCTCATCCAAAGCATTTAACTATTAAAGATGGTGCTCCTGCAGATCCTGTTGTTTACCTTAAAGCATTGAATGACTATACAATACAGATGTCGTTGAGATGCTGGGTAAAGGTTGAGGATTATTGGGGTTTAAAATTTGATGTAAATGAAGAAATCTACAATAAGCTACCAGAGAATGGAGTGACATTTACATATCCACGTTTAGATATTACTAAATTAAATTAGATTTATATAAATAAAAAGAAAACCCCGAAGTATTAATAAATAATTCGGGGTTTTTTATATAAATTCAGTATAAGTTCCTGTATTTAAGCTTGCAAAGGAAAATGTTATAACAATATCGCTCCTAGTCTTTTCTCTTTAACTAAAAGTTCTTTAGCCACAACTGGATTAGCATAAATCTCAAGGAAGATTCGCCTTAGGTCTTCCCTATTTAATGTAGGTTCAACAGTATCTAACTGATTTTTCATATAGGAAATAAATTTTTCCTTTTCTGCATTTGTATACTTACTTGAATATTTATAAGAGTGATTTAATATATCATATGCTATGTAATGGGTTGGCCAAAGTTTATACCCTTCGATAACACGTTTGTCAACTGCATGCCTAATTTGCTGATATCTATCATTCTTATCACAATTCGATGCCTCAGCTATTTCTTCAGAAGTAAGTGGTTCGCCCACATTAAGATGAATATGCCCCTTTTGCTGTTTTATACCTGTCAATATACTATTTAAGTCCTCTCCTTCAGCTTTCACATATTTTTTCTTTCTAGAAATAAGTAATTCTCTAGCTTTTAAAACGTCACAAGGTTCAATTTCATATGATATACTAAGTGGAATTATATTAAGCTCCTCAAAATTCTTTTGAAAATCAGGACCACCACTCATATCTAACATCTTTAGAAGACCTTGCTCCGTCAGATCATAACCATTTTTGGTTCTTCCTTGTCTTTGTGCAAGCCAAATTGAACTTTGTCCAGAAGTTATTTTTAGTCGAATGTACTTCGATAAAAGCTGAGAAGAAAGATAAAGTTCCCTTGCTGAAATACCTCTAACAACTTTAATCATCCTATTAGACCTAATAAGATACTCAATAGTTTTATTAGTAATTAAATTATCTCCCACAGCAATCTCTGTCATAGGAAAACCATTTCTATACAAAACTAATTGAGTAATGGCAGGGTCCAGGATAATATCGCGATGATTGGATAATGCTAAAAACTTACCACTTACTTTTTCAAAATTAGCAACACCATCATAGGAAAAATTATGTGCAGTATGTTCTAAAACCCATTCAACAAGTTTTGACATAACTACTATTTGGAACTCATCTATGCTTCTAATGCTTTTGAGAACACCCCTTAGAAATTCAGGAGACTCTTCTGGGAACAAAAACTTCGAGGCCTCTACAACTAAAGGGGCATCAGCCAATTTAGAAATAGCTTCTACCGCTTCTTCATCGGTATAAGGGCTAATGCTCTCAAATTCAGATAAATCTATCATAAACATTAAAATTAATTCAACGGCAAAGATAATAATCTAAAAGGAATAATCAAACGGCTATAATATTGACAAAAAATTTATTATCAGCTTTCTCGAAATAAAAGAGAGCTATCACCGTAACTTAAGAATCTAAAATTATTTTTTAATGCATATTCATATATTTTCTTCCAATTACCACCAACAAAAGCAGAAACAAGTAAAAGCAAAGTACTCTGCGGTTGATGAAAGTTAGTTATTAGTATGTCTACAATCCTGAATTTAAAACCTGGAACTATTATTATTTGTGTACCTAGTTGTAACGTAGATTTTTCTGCCATTTCCATATAATTAATAAGTGCATCGAGTGCTTCTTCTGTTGTATAATCATAATCTTTTTCATATGGTATCCATTGTTCAATATCTTTTGGCTCTAAACTTTCAATACATGAAACACCTGCATAATATAATGATTCTAAAGTTCTTACCGATGTAGTTCCTACAGCAATAACTTTCCCAAGAGAATTTCTAAGTTCTTTAAGAAAACTTAAGCTTACTACAAATGGTTCTCTATGCATTTTATGTTCAACAACATAATCAGATTTTACTGGTAGAAAAGTTCCTGCACCCACATGGAGACAAATTGCAACTCTTTTAATCCCTTTATTATCTATATCTAGCAATACTTTATCCGTAAAGTGCAAACCAGCTGTAGGTGCGGCAACAGAGCCTCTAAATTTTGCATATAAGGTTTGATATCTTTCTATATCAATGACTTCTGTATTTCTATTTAAATAAGGTGGAATAGGTATTTTACCACATATTTCTAGAACCTTAGAAAAAGCTATATTTTTTTTCCATGAAAATTTAACACAGGACGTTTCTCCTTCTCTCTCAATTAAATCTGCGGTTAAGGAAATCTCATTTGTTTCTAGATCATTATTAGGGTTATATACTGATAATGTACCTGATTTCCATCTTTTTATATTTCCAACTATACATTTCCATATGCACGTTTTAGTTTCTGAAAAAATAGTCACATATTCTGGTGGATTTATAGGTTCTAAACAAAATATTTCAATATGAGCACCTGTATCTTTTTGAAAATGAAGTCTTGCAGGGACGACTTTAGTATCATTAAATACCATAAATGATTTTTCTGGTAAGTATTTAGAAAGATTATGAAAACTAGAATCTTTCACTGTATTATTTTGATATACTAATAATTTAGAAGCATCTCTATTTTCTAAAGGATATTTTGCAACTCTATTATCTTCGAGATTATAGTTATAATCCTTAATGTTAATTTTTGAAATCATATGCATAAATATTTATGCAAATGTAAGTAATTTCTTTAAATCTCACACTCTTCACTTTTGTATATAATTAACAATATTTAATTCACATTATTTATTACAAATGTTAATATTAGTAAATTATTGACGTTTATATTGCGCTTCAGAGTTTTAATTTTGTAATTGCTAGAAAAGTGATATAATAAAATCTTATGGCTCTTTTATTTTATGCTTAATTCATTATACATCAGTCTATTATAAGTTTTATTTAATGAATGAATATAAGCTCTATATGTAATAATGGCTCTAAAAATCTTTTATAGTGTGTTTTAGTTACTATTTTAGTTTATTTTAAGATAATAATATACTAATAATCAGTATTTTAATAAGTATATCTAAAGTTATAATTTAATAATTAATTTCAGGCCAACTTATATAGTTTACATTTTTATACAACAAAAACTCTTGTTTGTTACATTTTTTCTTTCTACATTTGTAACAATTAAGTATACAATTATGAATACACGATTACAAAAATTTTTAGCTGCTGAGAATATTACTCAATCTCAATTTGCTGACACAATTGGCGTAGCTAGAGCAGGTGTCTCTCACGTATTAGCAGGAAGAAACAAACCTGGCTATGACTTTATGGCTTCTACTATGGAAAACTTCCCTAATCTTAATATAGAATGGTTAATGTTCGGTAAGGGAAAAATGTATAAAGAGCAAAGGCCAACATTATTTGACCCTGTGCCTCAAACAAATACTGTAAATAACCATGAGGAGGAAGTAATTGATATCTTTCCCACTTATGAAGATGAGAAACCTAAAATAAATTTAGAAGATAAAAGTAATTCTGAAGTTTATACTGACATTGAAGCTTTAGATAAACCTTTACAATTGAGTACTAATCAAAGGAAAGTTTCTAAAGTTATTATACTTTTTGATGATGGAACTTATCAAACACTATAGTAATTAAGGTCTAATTCTATTATATTTGTAGGACTACTGATACAGAACTAAAACAGTTTTTTATGTATAAATATTTGATTAGACCTTTATTATTTTGTTTCAACCCAGAAACAGCTCATAAAATTACTTTTAAATTATTAGCATTACTTAGATATATTCCATTTGCTAGAAGTTTTGTTAGACTTATTTATAAAACGAAAGCTCCTTCATTAGCAAAAGAAGTCTTTGGTATAAATTTTCCAAATCCCGTGGGTCTAGCAGGTGGGCTCGATAAGAATGGAGAGTATTATAACGATCTTGCCAATTTTGGTTTTGGCTTTATTGAAATTGGATCGCTTACACCTAAATCGCAAGAAGGTAACCCAAAGCCTAGGCTATTTAGATCTGTTAAAGATAGAGCAATCATTAATAGAATGGGTATTAATAACTTAGGAGTTAAAAATGCTGTTGAAAATATTAGAGCAAATAATCCTAAAGTTATAATTGCAGGTAACATTTCTAAGAATACATCAAGCATTAATGAAGAAGCTGCTAAAGATTATGAATCTGCATTTGCACTACTCTATGATTTTGTAGATATGTTTGTCGTTAATATCTCGTGTCCTAACGTAGTGGGATTATCTGATTTACAAGATATTAGCTATTTATCTGATATTATGGATAAACTAATTTCTATGAGGATGTATTTTGATGATTACAAACCTATTTTATTAAAAGTTTCTCCTGATATACATAATGACCATCTTGATGACATTATTAATTATTGTATGCTTTCTGGCATTGATGGTATTGTTGCAACTAATACAACAAGGGGAAGAGATGGTTTAACTCTTAGCCAGGAAAAAATAGATAAAATAGGCAATGGTGGTATGTCTGGAGCTCCTTTATTCAATAAGAGTCTTGAGATTGTAAGATACATTCATAAAAAAGCAGAAGGAAAACTACCAATAATTGGAGTTGGCGGTATAATGTCTCCAGAGGATGCAGAAAAGATGTTAGATGCTGGAGCTTCTTTGGTTGAAATTTATTCAGGATTTATCTATGAAGGTCCTGGACTTGTAAAAAATATTATAAAACATCTTGAAAATAAAGTTGCTAATGATTAAGGCATCAATATGCACTATAGGGGATGAAATCTTAATAGGCCAGACAATAGACACAAACTCAGCATACATTGCTCAAGCTTTGAATGCTATTGGAGTTAAAGTAAGTAAAATTATATCTATATCCGATAATAGAGATGATATAATACAAAACCTTACTAATGAACTACTTAATAATGATATCATTATTGTAACAGGAGGCTTGGGACCAACTAAAGATGATATTACAAAAGATGCTCTAGCTGAACTTTCTGGTTCACAAAATTATATAGAACATAAAGGACAACTAGCTGTAATTAAAAGAATTTTATCTTCTAGAGGGTTAGCGAATCTCGATATTAATATTGCTCAAGCTTCTGTACCTGAAACATGTGAAGTCATTGTTAATGAGTATGGAACTGCTCCAGTAATGGCTTTTCATTTTCCTAAAGATAAATTTGGACATAACACAAGCCTATATTCTTTACCAGGTGTACCATATGAGGCTTTAGGAGTGCTAAATAACGTTATAGAAAATATAAAATCTAACTATTCCCTATCAGAAATAACTCATAGGAACATAATGATATACGGTCTAGCAGAGTCAGCTCTTTCAAAAAAAATTGAGACCTGGGAAAATAACTTAGACCCCGATATGCATTTAGCATACCTACCCAATCCATTAAGTGGGATAAAACTAAGACTATCTATTTATGAAGGCAATGACTCAGATGCTAGAATATCTCGTCAAATTGAGGGTTTAAAGGCGATTTTAGGCGACTTTATCTATTCAGATAAGGAAGATACCCTAGAAAATAAGATCAGTGAACTACTGAAGGAGAATGGGCTTACATTAAGTGTTGCAGAGTCTTGTACTGGTGGCATAATTTCAGCCTTATTTACTGCTATTCCTGGCTGTTCGGAATACTATTTGGGCTCTGTTACTTCCTATGCAAATAGAGTTAAGGAAAATGTTTTAAATATAAATAGCGAGATCATAAAGAAGTATGGTGTTGTTAGTTCAGAATGCGCTGCAGCTATGGCTGAAGGAGTCAGAAAAATTACCGGTAGTGATTATTCCATATCAACTACAGGAATTGCTGGGCCTAGTGGAGGAAGTGATAAAAATCCAGTTGGGACTTTGTGGGTAGGAGTTAGTTCAAATAAGGGGACAGAAACTATGAAATTTTATTTTAACAAGAGAAGAAATGAGAATATTGAGCGCTTTTCTTCATCTGCCCTTGCTACATTATTGAAAAAACTAAAAAGAGAGACAACTCATTGAAATTCAATCCGTAAAACATAAGTGTTTTAGTCTATAACAAAAATGTTACTTTTAAGATTGTGAATAATAAGCAAGTTTTATGACGCTCTTATTTAATTGATAATCAATGAATTAAAACAAATGTATTGATTTCGAAGTGATAGGATAGATTTGTTACAATTTTACTGCCTTAATGACTCAACTTCTTGAAGAACTCTAAGGAAATTTCCACCCACTATCTTCTTAATCTCTTCATACGAATACCCTCTATTTTCTAATTCTAAAAAGATTTTAGGATACTGACTTATATCATCCATACCATATGGAGTCACTGCTATTCCATCGAAATCTGAACCTAATCCAACATAATCTATTCCAACTAAAGATACTATATGATCAATGTGATCAACAATGCGTTTATATGAAGGGCGTCGCAATGCAGATAACTCATCGAGTACTTTATACCATGCTTCTCTTTTTGCAGAATCTTCTGGGTTATTAATGAAAGCTTCCTCTATAAATTCACTTTTCTTTTCAAGTCCAGACTCATTTAAGACAATTGAAAAGCCATCATCCAAAAATACAGGGTAGAAATTCACCTGGATCACTCCTCCATTCTTAGCAAGAGCTTTTATCATATCGTCTGTCATATTACGAGGGTGATTTGCAAGTGCCCTACAGCAAGAATGAGTAGCAACAACTGGAGCTTTCGAAAGCTTAATTACATCATAAAATGACTCATCAGATATATGAGACACATCTACCAACATTCCTAGTTTATTCATTTCAGTTATTAGCCCAGAGCCAAAAGGGCTTAAACCTCCCCATTTAGGAACATTTGGAGCACATGAATCACATATTAAATTATGTGAACTGTGACATAAGGTAAGATAGCGTACTCCCTTATTATAGAACGAATTAAGCAAATCAAATGACTCCCCTATTGCAGATCCATTTTCCAGACCAAGGAAGATTGATATTTTATTATTCTTTTTATTTTTGAACGCTTCTTTAGTAGAGTATGTCTTAATTGCAATTTCTGAATTAGCTTTTAAAGATTGGTCAACCTGATTAATTAAAGTATTAGCATAAACATATGCTTCTTGGCTATCAAGTGATGCTGGGACATATATAGCAAAGAAAACTCCATCAAGCCCACCTCTTTTAAGCTTTGGAAAATCTACATGAGCATATGGGTTATCCAAAGATAAATCCCTCAGACGATGTATCTGAGAAGGCGTATCACAATGTGAATCAAGTATAAACATTATTTTAAAGTTCTTTGTCTCACTGCTTCAAACATTATTAAAGCAGATGCAACTGATACATTTAGTGAGCTAATTTTTCCAGACATTGGAATTCTTACTTTTTCATCAGCTATTTCTAGCATAAATTGCGATAGGCCCTTACCTTCAGAACCCATAATAATTGCTATTGGTCCAGTCATATCAACATCATAGATTAATTGATCTACCTTTTCAGTGGCTGCAACAAGCTTAAAACCGCTTTCTTTTAAGTAATAAGCCGCTAATCTAAGGTTAGGCACTCTGCATGTGTCCAATCTCATTAAAGCGCCTGCAGAGGCTTTAATTGCCTCAGCATTGATAGCTGCACCCCCTTTGGCAGGAACAACGATTCCGGAACCTCCTGCACATTCAAGACTTCTTGCAATGGCACCCAAATTACGAACATCGCTAACTCCATCTAAAATAACTAAGATTGGATTATCTGATTTAGCCAAAGCGTTATTTACAATTTCTTCAATGGTAAGATATTCTATTTGTGATATGTAAGCTATAACTCCTTGATGAGCACCACGAACTGCCCTATTGAGACGTTCTACAGGGACAAATTGAAAAGGAATTTCTTTAGTCCTAAGCAATTCCAGCAATTCTTTACCTTGAGTACTTTCTAAACCTTGCTTTAAAAGTACTTTATCAAACTTTTTTCCTGATTTAACAGCTTCTAAAACAGGATGTATACCAAATAGATATTGTGATTTTATTTCACTCATTTTATTTATAATTTTATTCCTCTAAAGATAATAGTAATTCTTCCCATTCTTCCATTTTAATTTCAACTTCTTTTTGAAGTTCTGAATAGGAATTTGACAAGGCCATAATATCGTCATCATTTGATGGTGATGCCAGAACGGCCTCTATTTCTTTCATTTTTTCTTCTATTTCTGCTATATGTTTCTCTAAAGATGAAACTTTATTTCGTAATCTTCTTTCTTCTTTAGAAACAAACTTTTGAGCTAGATATTCTTCTTGAGATTTCGCCTTTTTATTCTCTGGTCCTTGGTTATTTATTACTTGAGTATCCCTTTCAGTAGAGCGCTCTAACTCCTTAAGATTCTCTAATTTACGCCTCTCTAGGAACTCCTGAACTCCACCAAGATGTTCTCTGACTTTCCCATTTCTAAACTCATATAGTTTATCAACTAAGCCATCCAAAAAATCTCTATCGTGAGACACCAAAATTAAGCTACCATCATAATCTTTTAGGGCTTGTTTAAGAATATCTTTAGATCTAATATCCATATGGTTAGTCGGCTCGTCAAGCACTAGAAGATTATATGGCTTCAACATCAATTTCGCCATTGCAAGTCTAGCACGCTCACCACCACTTAAAACAGCTACTTTTTTATCGATATCTTCCCCTCTAAACAAAAAAGCACCAAGTATATCTCTAAGTTTCAGACGGATATCCCCTACAGCAACCCTATCTAAGGTTCCGAAAACTGTATCTTGTTTGTCCAGTATATCTTCTTGATTTTGGGCAAAATAACCAATATTAACATTATATCCTATTTCTGATGTGCCTTCACATGGCTCGAGCTCCCTCATTATTGCTCTTATAAGAGTTGTTTTTCCTTCTCCATTTCTTCCTACTAAGGCAACCTTTTCCCCTCTACGAACTTCAACATTAGCACCAGAGAAAACGAGTTTAGAACCATATCCAAGTGACATTTCTACAGCTTTGTACACAACATCACCTGAGCGAGGAGCTGGAGGAAATTTCACAGAGAGAGCTGAATTGTCCTCAATATCAACCTCTATTCTCTCCAATTTTTCTAGATGCTTAATTCTCGATTGGACTTGATTGGATTTTGTTGGTTTATATCTAAATCTTTCAATGAACTCCTCTGTCTTTTCGATCATTCGCTGCTGATTAAAATATGCAGCTTCTTGCTGTTGAATGCGTTCACGCCTAAGTTCTAGATACTTACTATATGGTACTTTATAGTCATGAATACGCCCAGCCATAATTTCCACTGTACGATTTGTCACATTATCAAGGAACTTCCTGTCATGCGAAATTAGTACGACAGAACCTTTATATTCTCGCAAATAATTTTCCAGCCATTCTATAGATTCAATGTCAAGATGGTTGGTAGGTTCGTCTAAAAGTAGGATATCAGGATTAGAAAGCAGGATTTTAGCTAGCTCAACACGCATATTCCAACCTTGACTAAAGGTTTCTAAAGGCCTAGATAATTCTTCGCGTTTAAATCCAAGTCCAACTAAGGTTTTTTCTGCTTCAGCAATTGGAGATTCAGACTTTGAAAATACTAACTTATCATTGACTATGTTTAGTCTAATTATAAGATTGTGGTAATCATCTGATTCATAGTCTGTTCTGGAAGCTAACTCTTCATTAATAGCCTTATGTTCTGCTTTAAGTGCAAAAAGTTCTGAAAAGGCAGTCATTGCTTCATCAATTACAGACCTTCCTTTTGCTAGCTCCATAATCTGTGGAAGATAACCTAACTTACAGTCTTGTGGGACAGCTATTATACCACTTGTAGGACTTTGTAGTCCACAAATTAACTTCAGTATTGTAGACTTTCCTGCTCCATTTTTACCAACCAAACCTATTTTATCTCCGTCGCTAATATGGAAATTTATATCATTTAGTAAGGTAAAACCCCCGTATGATACTGTCAATGAATTAATTGAAATCATAGTTATTCCTTCCTTGCAATCAAAACACTAAACTCATATAGCAAATATAGGGGTACTGACACTACTGTAAGCGTGAATGGATCTCCAGTAGGTGTAATTATGGCCGCTAAAAATACCACACCTACTATTGCATGTTTTCGATATGCAACTAATGTCTTTCTAGTTATAATACCTAAACTAGATAATACTTTGATGATTGTTGGAAATTGAAAAACAAGACCAAATAATAGAACAGAAGATGCAAATAAGGATATATAAGAGCTAAGAGTAAAGCTATTCTCAACTAAATCACTAACTGTATAACCAGCAAAAAAGTATACCATTAATGGAAGAACAACAAAATAGCCAATTGCAGCACCTAGATAAAAAAGTGTTGATGAAAAGGCAAAAGCTGAACGTATGGAATGTTTTTCATTTTCATATAATGCTGGAGCCACAAACTTCCAAAGTTGATAAATTATAAAAGGAATTGTTACAATCAGGGCTGCTATAAAAGTAATCTTAATATGAGTTATGAACTGAGCTGTTACCTCTACATTAATCAATTTGAAAGAACAATTAACTCCCAAAATCTTGTATAAATAGAAGTCTGGGCTAGTTGGAGCTAATATTATTACATCAAAAATGAAATTTTTAAAGAAAAACAAGACAATAAAGGCAAGGAGGACTGCCAAAGCCGACCTTACCAAAGCAGCTCTGAGATCATCTAAATGGTCCCAGAAAGTCATTTCATTATCTTGATTAGACAAACCCTATTACTGTTTTTCCTTATCGTCAGTATCGTCAATATCCTTAGTTACTTCTTTAATCTCATTATCAACTTCTTTCATTCCTTCTTTGAAGCTTCTAATTCCTTTTCCAAGGCCACGCATTAGTTCAGGAATCTTTTTACCTCCAAATAAAAGAAGAATAAGCATTGCTAGAATTATCCATTCCCAGCCATGAATTGCTAATGGGACAATAAATAATGTTTTCATAATATAGTGATTTAAAACGTTTTATAATTAAACACCTAAAGCTCTCAAAGAAGCCTTGATACTTTCTATTTTTGAAAGTGAATCTGCTTCTTTTTTACGCTCAATAGCCACAACTGCTTCTGGAGCATTGGCAACAAAACGCTCATTTGAAAGTTTTGCACGCACCGAATTTAGGAATTTTTCTTGATAAGCAAGATCCGCCTTCAATTTAGTAACTTCTTCTTCAACATTTATCAAACCTGTTAATGGTACAAATAGTTCATGAACTCTAATCATAAAGCGTTGAGCAGAAGACAAATCCTCATCAGTTGAGCCCAATTCAACATTTCCTAATTTTATTACCACTGGGAGAATTTCTACAGGATAATCTTCACCAATAACTAAAGTAAGAGTGTCTCTCGGAGAGAGATTCTTTTGTTGACGAAGATTCCTAAGAGCTGCAATAGTTTCAGTCGCAACTTCGAATTTAGTTATAACATCCAATTTATAGGTTTTAGCTTTAGGATACGGTTGATTCATAATGGTTTCGCCTGAATTACGCTCTGCCATATTTTGCCATAACTCCTCAGTAATAAATGGCATAATAGGATGAATCATCTTTAATTGGGCATCAAAGAAAGCTATTGTCTGCTCATATGTTTGTTTATCAATACCAGCACCATAAGCAGGTTTAATTGCTTCAAGATACCAAGCACAGAAATCATCCCAGAAACACTTATACATTGTCATAAGAGCATCTGAAATCCTAAACTTAGAAAAATGGTCCTCAATAGTCTCAATAACTTGACTAAGTTTATTGTCAAACCATTGAACTGCTACTTTAGATGCTTCTGGTTGCTCAGCTTTATCATCGATTTCCCAGCCAACTACAAGGCGATATGCATTCCAAATTTTATTACAAAAGTTTCGTCCTTGTTCAATCTGAGCCTCATCGTAAAGGATATCATTTCCAGCAGATGAACAAAGAAGCATACCTAAACGGACAGCATCGGCCCCATATTTTTCAATTAATTCAAGTGGATCAGGTGAGTTACCAAGCGTCTTAGACATCTTCCTTCCTTGATTATCTCTCACTAAACCTGTTAGATAAACATTGTAGAAAGGTACATCTTTCATAAACTCATTACCTGCCATAATCATCCTAGCAACCCAGAAGAATAAAATATCTGGACCAGTTACGAGGTCATTTGTAGGATAATAATAAGCTAAGTCCTTATTTGGCTCTGCTTCTGGATGTCCTGGTTTATTAGTATCAAAAACGGATATAGGCCATAACCAAGAGGAGAACCAAGTATCTAGAACATCCTCATCTTGTTTCAAATCTGCGAATGTATAACTTGGATTAATTGCTTGAGCTTTTAATAAAGCTTCACTTTCGGTAGATGCTACAACTATTTTTCCATCAGGAAGATAGTAAGCTGGTATTCTTTGTCCCCACCAAAGTTGACGCGAAATACACCAGTCCCGAACATTTTCCATCCAATGGCGATAAGTATTCCTATATTTATCTGGAATTAACTTAACTTTACCACTTTCAACTGAGTCTAAAGCTTCTTTTGCAAGGTCTTCCATTTTTAAGAACCACTGCATCGAAAGTTTAGGTTCTATTACTGCATTAGTTCTTTCTGAATACCCTATTGGAGAAGTATAATCCTCAATTTTATCAAGCTGTCCCGCCTCTTCAAGCATTTTTACTATTTTCTTTCTAGCATCAAATCTATCTTCACCTATTAGAATCTGGGCTTCATCAGTTAGTCTACCATGATCGTCAATAATATCAACTACTGGTAAATTGTGACGTATTCCAATCTCATAATCATTTACATCGTGGGCAGGAGTAACCTTCAAGCAACCAGTACCAAAATCCATTGCAACATAGTCATCTTCAATTACAGGTATTTCTTTGTTAATCAAAGGAATAAGCACCTTTTTACCTTTTAGCCAATAGTACCTTTCATCGGCTGGATTAACACAAATTGCAACGTCTGCCATTATAGTCTCAGGACGAGTTGTTGCTATAACTAAGTACTTATCTGTTGGTTTGCCTTGACCATCACTAATGTAATATTTTAAATGATAAAGCTTGCTAACTGTGTCTTTATGAATCACTTCCTCATCACTTACAGCAGTCAAACCTACTGGATCCCAGTTAACCATTCTAACTCCCCTATAAATGTATCCCTTTTCATAGAAATAAACGAAACTATTGATTACAGCTTCACTTAAATCTGGGTCCATAGTAAACTTAGTCCTATCCCAATCGCATGAAGCTCCAAGTTTACGAAGTTGATTTAAAATGATGCCCCCATGCTTTTCTTTCCACTCCCAAGCATGTTCCAAGAACTCCTCACGAGTTAAATCTGATTTACTAATTCCTTCTGCCCTAAGTTTTTCTACAACTTTATTTTCTGTTGCAATTGAAGCATGGTCTGTTCCCGGAACCCAACAAGCATTTTTACCATCCATTCTAGCTTTGCGTACTAATACATCATTTAATGTATTATTAAGCACGTGACCCATATGTAAAATACCTGTAACATTTGGAGGTGGAATCACTATTGTATAAGGTTCTCTATCATCTGGCTCTGAATGAAAAAAATTATTTTCAAGCCAATACTCATACCATTTATCCTCAATATTAGAGAACTCGTACTTTATAGGAAGTTCAATTTTCATCTTTAATTTTAACTATATTATTAATTATAATTATCGAAATTTCATATCGTGCAAATATAAGCTTTTTTCACTAACTTTGCATCGACTTGAATAATAAACAATAGATTAAACATTTTAAAATATAGAATTATGGCAAATGATAAAGAATTTAGCATTGAGCTAAAACCAGAAATCGCTAAGGGAATATACTCTAACCTTGTAATTATTACTCACTCAAATAGTGAATTTATACTTGATTTTGCAACTATGCTTCCGGGGTTTCCTAAGCCAGAAGTTAGCAGCAGGATAGTTATGACTCCAGAGCATGCAAAAAGATTACTGCTTGCCCTTCAAGACAATGTGAATAAATATGAATCTCAAAATGGAACTATAACTCTTCCAGGAGAAATTAAAGCTAGTTTTCCAATAGGTGGCTTCGGTGGAAGTGGTACTCAATCATAAGAATATGGCTGATTTAACAGAGAAACTTAAGAAAATTAAAGCTTTTGTCTTTGATGTTGATGGTGTCCTCACAGATGGAAGTATGATTGCGACTCCAGATGGTGATTTACTTAGAAGTTTTGATGCAAAAGATGGAATGGCATTTAGACTTGCACATTTGCAAGGCTATCATTTAGGTGTCATAACAGGGGGACGTTGTAAAAGTATTTGGCTAAGATTTCAGCATACAGGAGTTTCTAAAGAAGATTGCTATCTTAAATCAAGAAATAAACTCGCTGATTTTCATGACTTTTTAAAACGTCATGATTTAAAGGCTGAAGAAGTTATGTTTTTTGGTGATGATTTACCAGACATACCCGTTATGCTAGAATGTGGTTGCTCTGTATGCCCTTCTGATGCCGTAAAAGAAGTTCTTGATATTGCAGACTATATTTCTCCAAAACCAGGTGGTAAAGGTGTTGCAAGAGATGCATTTGAACTAGTTTTACGACTTCACGGAAATTGGGAGCTAGACATTGAAGACTATGCAGCAAAGTTTTAACCTTGCGTTTATTTTACCACAACTCAAAAACTTTTTACCCCTAAATTGAAATTTTAATCACAAACTTCTGGGTTTACAGTAC